>NZ_JBTUJH010000066.1:0-24645 GCF_058343375.1 Alterinioella sp. | reverse complement strand
ATGGCAATTGAAACAACCGATACGCTGGTCGTTGGCGGCGGTCAGGCCGGGGTCGCAATGAGCGAACATCTGAGCCGCGCGGGCGTGCCGCATATAGTGCTGGAACGCGACCGGATCGCCGAGCGCTGGCGCACGGATCGGTGGGATTCGCTGGTTGCCAATGGCCCGGCCTGGCATGACCGGTTTCCCGGTCTGGATTATTCCGGCACCAACCCCGATGCGTTTCTCGGCAAGGACCGGATTGCCGATTACTTTGCCGAATACGCAAAGATGATCGACGCCCCCATTCGCTGCGGGGTCGAGGTGACCAGGGTCGAAAAGCGCCCGGGCCAACCCGGATTTCGCGCCGAAACATCGGCTGGCGTGATCGAGGCTCGAAACGTGGTCGCCGCGACCGGCCCGTTTCAACGCCCCGTCATCCCGCCGCTTGTGCCCGCCACCCCCGACCTGCTGCAAATCCATTCCACCGGCTATCGCAACCCGGGCGCGCTGCCAAAGGGCGCGGTGCTGGTTGTCGGCGCGGGATCTTCAGGCGCGCAGATTGCCGAAGAACTGATGCGCGCGGGCAGGCAGGTCACGCTGTCGATCGGGCCGCACGGGCGCCCGCCGCGCCGCTACCGGAACCGCGATCTGGTCTGGTGGCTGGGCGTGCTTGGCAAATGGGAGATCCCCACCCCCACCCCCGGCACCGAACATGTCACCATTTCCATCAGCGGGGCCCGGGGCGGGCACACGGTTGATTTTCGCCGCTTTGCCGCGCAGGGCATGACCTTGGTGGGGCGCACCGACAGCTATCAGGACGGCGTGCTGCGGTTTCGCCCGGATCTGGCCGACAATATTGCCGGCGGCGATGCCGATTACCTGTCGGTGCTGGATGAGGCCGATGCCTATGCCGCGCGTCAGGGGCTGGATCTGCCCGACGATCCCGCCGCGCGCATTATAGGCCCCGACCCCGATTGCCTGCGCGATCCGATCCTGTCGCTGGATCTGGCCGCTGCCGGGATCACCACCATCATCTGGGCCACCGGCTTTGCGCTGGACTATAGCTGGCTGCATCTGGATGTGTTCGATGCAGATGGCAAACCGATGCATCAACGCGGCGTGTCGTCCGAGCCCGGCCTCTATTTTCTGGGTCTGCCCTGGCTGTCCAAACGCGGTTCCAGCTTTATCTGGGGCGTCTGGCACGATGCCCGCCACCTGGCCGATCAGATCACGATCCAGCACGGCTATCAGGCCTATGCGGCCCCGGATCGCGGCGCTGGCCAAAGCACGTCTCGCAATAGCTGAGACCGCGTTAAGTGATTCAGGCTTTCTGAGACGTGCTGTAAAACCGGCGGAATTGCCGTTTTGGGCGGGCGCGTTCAAGCAGTCATATGCTGTGTTTCATATGCTGATTTATAGCGCGTCGCGCCTGATCGGATTCGAGCATTCATCACCCGGACCGAGGCAGCGTTCGCGCAATCGAATGCGTTCGGGTCGGCCGGTGGATTCGATTTGGCGCGACGCGCTCTAGGATTGTCCCGCGACCAGCCCGATACCGGCACGGCCACTATTCACAGCCAGGTTTGAGAATATGATTTCTGCCGATTACAGGCACAAATACCCTTATGTGCCGGGCCTTGATCGCAATGCGGCTTGTGGCTGATATTCGTCCTCACGCCATATACAAACGCCCCGGCGTTTCCACCGGGGCGTTCATTATCTCAGCCGAAAAAAGGGCCGCTTACTCAGCGTTTTCCGCTGCTGCTTCCTTGCCGGTGGCCTGATCGACCATCTTCATCGCCAGACGCACCTTGCCGCGATCATCAAAGCCCAGCAGCTTGACCCAGACTTCCTGACCTTCACTCAGAACGTCAGAGGGATGGTTCAGGCGGCGGTTTTCGATCTGGCTGACATGCACCAGACCGTCACGCTTGCCAAAGAAGTTCACGAAGGCGCCGAAATCGACGATCTTCACGACCTTGCCTTTGTAAATCATGCCTTCCTCGGGCTCTGCCACGATCGCATGGATCATGTCATAGGCCTTCTTGATGGCTTCCGCATTGGGCGACGCGATCTTGATGATGCCGTCATCGTTGATATCGACCTTGGCACCCGACACTTCCACGATCTCGCGGATCACCTTGCCGCCGGTTCCGATCACTTCCCGGATCTTGTCGGTGGGGATCTGCATGGTCTCGATCCGCGGGGCGTGAACCGAGAATGATCCCGCCTCGGTCAGGGCTTTGGCCATCTCATCCAGGATATGCAACCGACCGGCTTTGGCCTGCTGCAGGGCTTTTGCCATGATCTCGGGCGTGATGCCCGCAACCTTGATGTCCATTTGCAGGCTGGTAATGCCCGCTTCGGTGCCGGCAACCTTGAAATCCATGTCACCGAGGTGATCCTCGTCACCCAGGATGTCGGTCAGGATCGCATATTGGCCATCCTCTTCCAGGATCAGGCCCATGGCCACACCGGCAACCGGCGCTTTCAGCGGCACGCCCGCATCCATCATCGACAGCGAGCCGCCACAGACCGACGCCATCGAGGAGGAGCCGTTCGATTCGGTGATTTCAGACACCAGGCGCACCGTGTAGGGGAAATCGGTCGCCGCAGGCAAAACCGCCTGCAATGCGCGCCAGGCCAGTTTGCCATGGCCGATCTCGCGCCGACCCGGAGGCCCGACGCGACCCGCTTCGCCCACCGAATAGGGGGGGAAGTTATAGTGCAGCAGGAAATTGGATTTGAAATTGCCATGCAGCGCGTCGATGAACTGTTCGTCATCACCGGTGCCAAGCGTGGTCACCACCAGACTCTGGGTTTCGCCACGGGTAAAGAGGGCAGACCCGTGGGTGCGCGGCAGCAGACCGGTCTCGGACACGATCGAACGGACCTTGTCCAGCGCGCGACCATCAATACGCTTGCCGGTTTTCACCACGTCACCGCGCAGAACCTCGGCTTCCAGTTTCTTCAGGGCCGCGCCAAGATTGGCGTCTTCCAACTGCTCTTCCGTAAGGGCCGCCTTGATGGCGTCCCTGGCGGCGGCAACTGCGCCGGTGCGTTCCTGTTTGTCGGTGATTGCATAGGCGGCGCGGATGGCATCCTCACCGGCGGATTTCACAACGCCATACAGTTCCGAATAATCGGGGGCCTGGAAATCGAACGGCTCTTTCGCGGCGTCTTCGGCCAGCGAAATGATCAGGTCGATGACCGGCTGGATCTGCTCATGCGCAAAGGTCACGGCACCCAGCATTTCTTCTTCCGACAGCTCATAGGCCTCGGATTCGACCATCATCACGGCGTTCTTGGTGCCGGCGACAACCAGATCAAGACGCTGATCGGGGTTGTTGCGCAGGTCGTGCATGTCATCGACGGTCGGGTTCAGGACATAATCGCCACCCTCATACCCGACGCGGCAAGCAGCGATCGGGCCGCGGAACGGCGCGCCGGAAATGGTCAGGGCCGCCGAGGTGGCGATCATCGCGACCATATCGGGGTCATTGACCAGATCGTGGGACAGCACCGTGCACATCACCAGAGTTTCGTGTTTGAAACCGGGCACGAAAAGCGGGCGGATCGGACGGTCGATCAGACGCGCGGTCAGCGTCTCTTTTTCGGTCGGACGCGCCTCACGCTTGAAAAAGCCACCCGGAACCTTGCCGGCGGCATAGTATTTTTCCTGATAGTGAACCGTCAGCGGGAAGAAATCCAATCCCGGTTTCGGCTGTTTGGCAAAGGTCACGGCGGCCATGACGCTGGTTTCGCCCAATGTGGCGATGACGCAGCCATCGGCCTGGCGGGCAATCTTGCCGGTCTCCAGTGTCAGCGTTTCTTCGCCCCACTGGATGGATTTGGTTGTCACGTTGAACATATATCGTTTCCTGTAAGGGAGCACTCCCGGCCCCTGCCGGGTCTCCCGTGTCAATGGCGGCCCCATTGCCGCCGACCCCTTGTCCTTTGTGCGGCGCCGGGGTCCGTCGCGTCGCGTCTCAGATTGGGCGGCCTTACACTGGTTTTGCAGGTTTTGAAAGCGATCTCTTCTTGTTTCGCATGGCCGGGAATGATTTGAGTTCACGCCACGGCCCGGCCACCCTGACCAAGGAGAAAGAGGATGCCCCCGCCCCGCACCCTGTTGCTGCATGCCGGCGGCACCATCGGCATGGTCCCGACGCCGCGCGGGCTCAGCCCGGAACCGGGGCTTGTCGAACGCGCGGTGGCGCGGGTGCTGGATGGCTCCGGGCAGCAAGGCACGGTCCAGATCCTGCCGTTGCAGCCGCTTATCGACAGCGCCAATGCCACGCCCGCCGACTGGAACCGGCTCAGCGCCGGGATCGTCGCCCGCGCCGATGATTTTGACGGGGTCGTCATCACCCATGGCACCGATACGCTGGCCTTCACCTCATCGGCGCTGACCATGGCGCTGGAGGGGCTGGAAAAACCTGTCATCCTGACCGGCTCGATGATTCCGCTGGAGCAGCCCGGCAGCGACGGGGGCCGCAATCTGGCGGACGCGTTGCAAATGGCAACCGAGGCCGAGCCGGGCGTCTGGATCCAGTTTGCGGGCAAGTTGCTGAGAGGGCCACGGGCGCGCAAGATCCACAGTTCGGCCCATGATGCGTTTTCGGCGATGCTGTCCGACCGCCCGCCGCGCCGGGACAGAACAGCCCTGATCCGGCATGAATACGGCGCGGCGGCGCTGGCCGTGGTGCCGGTGGCACCGGGCTGTGCCATGGATGTCATAGATTATGCAATGGCGCGCTGCGATGGCGTTGTCCTGCGTTGCTATGGCAGCGGAACGGTGCCGGATGATCCGGTGCTTGAGGGGGCTCTGGCCAAGGCGGCGGCGCGCGGTATTGCGGTCGTGGCGGTCAGCGAAACGCTGGCGGGCGGCACATCTTTTGGCACCTATGAGGCCGGGGCGGTATTGCTGCGTCACGGTGTGATCGACGGGCGCGACATGACGCTGGAAGCCGCCTATGCCAAGCTGGCGCTGGCCTTGGCGACCTGCCCGGATCTGGCGGCGCAACGGGCCTTCATCGAAACCCCGCTTTGCGGTGAGTTCGGGCAGCCTTTTGGCCAGGGCTGACAGCGCGGGGATTGGGATGATGACACTCGACACCCGGCACAAGAAAACGCCCGCTTGGCAAAGCGGGCGTTCAATGTCGCGCGGCAGCGGGTTTAGCGGCGGATGCCCAGGCGCTTGATCAGGTCCTGATAGCGGGCCTCATCCTTGGCTTTGGTGTAATCCAGCAGCTTGCGGCGCAGAGCCACCATTTTCAGGAGACCACGGCGGCCGTGATTGTCCTTCTTGTGGATCTTGAAATGCTCGGTCAGGGTGGTGATCCGGCTGGTCAGAATGGCAACCTGAACTTCGGGCGATCCGGTGTCGCCTTCCTTGGTTGCGAATTCCTTCATCAGGCGGGTTTTTTCTTCGGCGGTAATCGACATCGGGGTCTCCTTCATGAGGTTGGTGTGGATGGCGCAGGCCGGGATGTCGTCCAGCAAGGCCCATGGAGAAACGCCGCCCGGGTCAACCCGGCGACTGCGCGCGTATAAATCAGCCACGCGGCAAAGGAAAGCACCAAGTTCGGGCACCGCAATGCCACCGCTCACATTAACCATGGCTTAACGAATTGCTTGCCCTTTGAGGTGAATGCGAAAAAAATAGCCGCGCGGTTTGGGTGGTTTGTTCATCCGCCCGAAACGCCGCCACATTTATTCCACAGGAAAACCTTGTGGGTGTCGGCAAAAAACCAGGCCCCTGACCCAAGATTGATGAAATGGACGTGAAAGGCCCAACCCCCGGGGCCTGTCAGTGAGACAAAGGAAAGCACATGTTGGCAGCGGGTGGCGTATTGGCGCTTATGCTCGTCGGGTTCATGCTCGAGGGGGTTTTTGCAGAGGATAGCGGCAGCGAAACCGGAAACACGGCGGCGGATGGCAACACGGAGGGGTCCGAAGAGGAACCGCTGGAAGTTACCGACCTGAGCGATTTTCTGTTCGGCGGGGGCGAGGATGATACCCGGCCGGAAGATGACGACGCGGATGGCGCGGATGGCGCGGGCGACGCAGAGGTTGAAACCGGCCCGCTGACCATGACGGGCAGCGCCGGCGATGACACCATGACCGGCGGCAGTGACGATGAGATGCTGATCGGCGGCGATGGCGACGATACGCTGGATGGCGGCGACGGGGCCGACACGCTGATCGGCGGCGATGGCGCGGATATGCTGATACTCGGTGCCGGTGATGAGGCCAGCGGCGGCGATGGCGCAGACACATTTGTCACCAGCACCGACGCCATGACCGACATGCCGGTGTTGCAGGATTTCCAATCCGGCATCGACACGATCCTGGTGCAGTATGAGGGCGACACGCCCCCTGAAATCACCTTTGAAACCAGCTCCGAAGGCGATTCATCCTCGGTCCTGGTTGATGGTGTTCAAGTCCTGCAATTGCAAGGCGTCACCGAGGTTTCAATGGATGATATCGTGCTGCAGGGCGACGGGGCCGGCAATGGCCCCGACGATGACAGCCTGACCGGCGGACCGGGCGACGACACCCTGGATGGCGGGCCGGGCAACGATACCCTGGATGGCCTGGACGGCAATGACCTGCTGAATGGCGGCACCGGTGACGATATCCTGCGCGGCCGCAGCGGCATGGATGAGCTTTTTGGCCAGCAAGGCAATGATGCCCTGACCGGCGGCTATGGCGATGATCTGATCTCGGGCGGCAGCGAGAATGACATCGCCTTCGGCAATGAAGGCAATGACACCGTCCTGGGCGGCGACGGCAATGATGAGCTATACGGCGACGAGGGCGATGACACCATGTCGGGCGGGCAGGGCTATGACCTGCTGCATGGTGGCGATGGCGACGACCTGATGACCGGCGATGGCGGCAATGACCTGCTGTTCGGCAGCGATGGCGATGACACCATCGAAGGCGGCGACGGCAATGATTACCTGCTTGGCGGGTTCGGGGCTGATGAACTGTCTGGCGGCGACGGCAATGACACGCTGGATGGCACCTTTGCCGCCGGCGACCAGGATTTCGGCCCCTATGATGAAGATCAGGCCGACACGCTGGATGGCGGCGCGGGCGATGATCACATCCTGATTGGCGAAAACGATATCGCCACCGGCGGCGACGGGGCCGATATCTTTGAATCCGGCGTCTATGTCGAAACCGATAGTGATGCGGGCATCGTCACCGATTTCAATCCGGCTGAAGATCGCATTCAGGTCACCGTCGATCTGGCGGAAACGCCGGACCCCAGTATCACGGTGGTTGATTTCGCCGATGGCACCGGGGCCGATATCATCGTCAACGGAACCGTCGTGCTCAGCGTCACCGGGGCCCAGGGGCTGGATCCGTCGACGATTCTGGTGCGCGATCTTGATCTGGACGACGTGCCGGAAACCGCCTGATCCCGGCACCGGATCGGCCTTTCTTTCGGCACTGCACGCTGACCTCTCCGATAGCGCAAAATTCTTTCCGAAGAATTTTTCACCGCCCGCGGCAGCCAAAAAACCACTTGCCGCCTGCCCGCTTCAGGATGCCTGAAAATGCGGCAGCACGGCGGCCAGCACGGCCTCGGGCACTTCCTCCATGGCGAAATGCCCGGTGCCATGGATCTCGCTGCCGGTGACTGGGGCGTCGCACCAGCTCTGCCAGATTGCTTTGGGGTCACCGGTGCGGGCCGGAAATCCGGCGCTGGCCCAGATGAAATGCACCGGGGCCGCGATCTTGTTGCCGGCCAGCCGGTCGGCCTCATCCAGGGCGCGGTCAATCGTGGCCCCGGCCCGGTAATCGGCGCACATCGCGGCCACCTGCACCGGGTTTTCGCCCTGCGCCCGGTAGCTTTCCAGTGCCGCCTCGGAAAACGGTGCCAGGCTGCGGCAATGGGTCAGGCTGGCCAGCGTCCAGTCGATATAGCCCGGCCCATCGGCACCAATCATTCGCTCGGGCAATGGGGCCGCCTGCGCCAGAAAGGTCCAGTGATAGGCTTTGAGCGCCAACTCCGCATCCCATGCGCGCCAGAAATCGCCGGTCGGCACGATCTCGATTATCCCCAACCGATCAACCCGTTCCGCATGGTCCAGCGCCAGCCGGTAGGCCACCCGCGCACCGCGATCATGGCCAAGGACATGCGCCCGCTCCAGCCCCATGAAATCCATCAACCCGATGATATCCCGCGCCATTTCCCGTTTGGCATAGACATGGTGATCGGCATCATCGGCAGGCGCGTCGCTGTCGCCATAGCCGCGCAGATCGGGGATGATGCAGTGAAAATGCTGCGCCAGTTCGGGGGCGATCCTGGCCCATGCCATATGGTTTTGCGGAAAACCATGCAGCAAGATCAGAGGCGGGCCGTTGCCGCCCTGATGCACCGACAGGCGGATGCCATTGGTCGGGATGAAACTTTGTGAAAACCCAGGGATTGCAGACATCGGTATCGGACCCTCCGGGGCCAAGACTGAAGCGCCGCCGGTCAGAGGTCAACCGGCCCGCCAGCGAACCGGCGCTTTTGCATAGGCAATATAGAGCGGATGGCGCGGATGCCCGGCCTTGCTGAGACCGAGGCAGGTGAGATCTGCGCCCGCGCCGCGCAGCAAAGCCTCGACTTGTGGGCCGCGCCCCAGATGCTCGCCATGCACCCCCCATCCGGCAATCACGCAATCGGCCCAGATCAGCCCCGCCAGCAGCAGCGCGTCATTCTCTGCGCCGACCGGTTCCGCCGCCTGGCGCAGCTTTTTCGGGTCGGTTTCGCGCCAGGCGAAGATGTTCATCACCCGCATCGCACCATAGCCCAGAGCCCGCGCCCGGCGCTCGCAGCGTTCCACCGTCGGGTCATTGGCCCGTTCGGTGGCTTTCGAGGGGTTCAGCATGATGAACAGCAGCCGGGGCGCGGCATCATCCCAGACCCGCGTCAGCGCATAGCGATAGCGCTCGCAATCGGAATACACCGCCACGCTGGCGGCATCGCCTTTTTGAAATTCCCGCGTGATCATGGCACCGCTTGTCAGCCAGGCGGGGGCAGGATGCAACTATAGCGTGCCGCGCCCAATCAGATTCGTGTATTCACCGGTCAGGCCGAGGCAGCGTTCGCGCAAGCGAATGCGTTCGGCCTGACCGGTGAATTCGATTTGGTGCGACATGCCCTAGCCGATGGCGCGGCGATAAAGATGCCAGGTGGCGTGGCCAAGCACCGGCATCACCACGATCAGGCCCAGAAAGAACGGGATCGCCGCAAGTGCCAGCGATATCGCCACGACCAGCCCCCACAAGATCACCGCGCCGGGGTTTGCCCGTGTCACGCGCAGCGATGTCGTCACCGCCACCACCAGCCCGGTCTGGCGGTCCAGAAGCAGCGGAAAGGCCACGATGCTGATTGACAGAACCACGCCCGCGAATACGGCACCTGCCGGAATACCCAGCAAGATCATCGTCCAGCCATCGGGTGTCGTTGCCACGTCGCGCAGGAACGCGATGGCTGACACCGGCAGCGCGGGCCCCATCGTGGCGAGATAAATCAGATAGGCGGTGCCCATCCAGGCCCCGAACAGGGCCAGCAGATAGAGCCCGAGCAAAAATATCGCGCCGACCGATGGCGACCCGATCAGGTTCAGCGCATCGCTCCAGCTGGCCTGCAGGCCGGCCTCGCGGCGGCGGCTCAGCTCGTAAAGCCCGATCGCGGCAACCGGCCCCAGCAAGGCAAAGCCCGCAATCATCGGAAAGATGAAGGGCGCAAGCTCGGCATTGAAGGCGGCCCAGACCAGCATCAGACCGATCACCGGGTAAATCAGGCACAGAAACATCACGTCAGACCGGAAAAAGGTGAAATCCTCCAGCCCCTTGCGCAGCGCCAGCCCGATATCGGCACCATCGATGCGGCGCACCACCGGCGGCCCGGCAGCCGCATTGCCTTGCACCTGGTCTGCCATTTCGGCCAGGTGATGCCCGCCGCGCCCAAGTGCCTGCGCGCCCCAGGACAGGGGGTTTCCGATTGTCTTGGCCATGAGCGTCTCCTTTTCTCGCAACCTGAAAGATCAGGACGGCGCGAAAAGGGGGAACTGCCGATGCCGTTTCAAGCAGGGGCGCATCCTTGCGGCCATCCCTGCGCCTATCTTAGCACATCGCCCGCGCATGACTGCGCACAACCGCACACAACCACGCGAGGCGGCCTCTAAAGGTTGAACACGCGGGCCGGATGCACTTCACCACCGCGGTAAATGCCGACCGCCAGAGGTTGACCATTATAGGACACCCAGACTTCCTCGCCATACTCCGCCGTGCCCAGAACCTGCCCCGGATTGCCGTTGCGCAGCCGCGCGGCCCCCGGATCGGTGGCGCGCAATTCGGTCAGATCGACAAGACCCACGGCAACCGGCAACAGATGCGCGTCCAGCGCCGGGTCTTTCGCCAGATCCTCGACCACCTTGAACGGCACCGCATCGTCAACGTCAAACGGCCCCGACCAGACCCGGCGCAGGGTTTGGACATGACCATAACAGCCCAGCATCTGGCCCAGATCGCGCGCGACGGACCGGACATAGCCGCCCTTGCCGCAGACCAGTTCCAGCGTGACGTGATCGGCATCGGGGCGCTCCAGCATTGTCAGGCTGTCGACATAGAGCGGGCGCGCAGCAAGCGTGATATCTTCCCCATCGCGGGCCAGTTTATAGGCCCGTTCGCCGTCGATCTTCACGGCCGAAAACTTGGGCGGCACCTGTTGGATGTCGCCCACGAATGCGGGCAATGCGGCGGTGATCTGGTCATCACCGGGCCGGGTGTCGCTGGTCGCGATCACGGTGCCTTCGGCGTCATCGGTATTGGTCGCGGCCCCAAAGCGGATGGTGAACACATAGGCCTTCAGCGCATCGGTGATATAGGGGACCGTCTTGGTCGCCTCGCCCAGGGCCACGGCCAGAACGCCGGTCGCGTCCGGGTCCAGCGTGCCGG
Source organism: Alterinioella sp. (assembly GCF_058343375.1). Classification (NCBI taxonomy): domain Bacteria; kingdom Pseudomonadati; phylum Pseudomonadota; class Alphaproteobacteria; order Rhodobacterales; family Paracoccaceae; genus Alterinioella; species Alterinioella sp. The sequence goes on along the minus strand of NZ_JBTUJH010000066.1, from coordinate 13,695 downwards.
CATGGCCCGCCTTTTTCGCATCCAGCGCCCACCTGACCTTGTTGGCAACCGCACTCGAGGTGATGCCCGCAGGCTTGTCGACCACCAGCCAGCCGGAAATGTCGCGCCCTTTGCGTTTGCGTGCCATATGGCCCCCTGATGTTTTGCCGAAAAAAGGCCTGCTACGGCGTTTTGCGCTTTACCGGGATGGGTCGGCCTCGTCAATAACGGTGCCCAGAATCGGCCCCAGCCAGAACCCGTAATCCCGACGCCCCAGATCGCGCGAATACAGCCGCGACACCCGGCCATCGAGGTAGAGCGCATTTTCCACCCCCAGGAAATCCCTGAAAAACCGCGCAAAAAGGTGGAAATTCACCGCATTGTTCGAAATCGCGAAATAGGCCCGCGTGCCGGTCGCATCCACGCCGACCCCGTTGCGAATATTGCGCGAGCTGCTGTCCTCGCGAAACCGGGGATGCAGCGCGCCGTCGATCACCAGCATCGGACCCGATTGGGTGGCATCGCGGCAATCGGGCGTGTCGCGGACATAGGCGAGGCTTTCGATCACCTGCGCCCGGCCCGCCATGATGCAGAACACGCCATTGGGCAGCATTCCGAAATTGCCGGGGCCGGCGGCGGTGACAAGGCCATGTTCCTGCTCGCCATCTTCGATATACAGACCCACCGGCCGGCGATCTTCCCGAAACATGCCGCCATTGATGGCAAAGCCAAGCTGTTGGCCGGGGGGCAAACTGGCCTCGACCCGCGAAAACTGGCCCAGAATATCGCCGGCATCATCGCGCAGGAACAGCCGCAGATCCTCTTGCGTCAGGTCGACCTCGCACAGGGCAAAACCGGTGCCGTCAAAGGTGACCTCACGGCAATCCGCCGCCGCTGCCAACCCCGGCAGCAACCCGACCAGCACTGCGATGAACAGCCCGCGCATATCAGTCCTTTTCCAGATCCTGGCGCACTTTATCCTGTGCAAACAGGCGGCGCGATTCATCCAGCTTGTCAAATGTATCATCAATCAGAAACCGCAGATCGGGCGCGAATTTCAGGCTCACTTCCTTGCCGATGGCGCGGCGCAGCTCGTGCTTGTTGCGCTTCAGCGCCTGGATCGCTTCTGTGCGTTTGTCGCCGCCAAGGGGCAGCACATAGGCGGTGGCGATCTTCAGATCGGCGGAGACGCGAACCTCGCTTACTGTGATCGACAGCGCGTTCAGCTCCGGGTCATGCACATCGTCGCGCATCAGCAGATCCGACAGCGTGCGACGGATCAGTTCGCCGACCCGCAACTGGCGCTGTGACGGGCCCGACCCGTCGCGAAATTTGTTCTTTGCCATGGCGTTTTTCCTTTGGCCCCCATGTATGGGATTGACCCCCGCCCCGCAAGAGATCCGCTTTGCGATTGCGCGCGCGCTGCGCTAGACCAGCCCGGACAGCGGCAAGGAGGGGCGCGGGCGATGCAGGACAATATTGGGGTGGCCGTAATGGGCGCATCGGGCCGCATGGGCCAGATGCTGATCAATGTGATCAATGACAGCGCCACCGCGCATCTGGTGGCGGTCACCGAACGCCCCGGCCATGACTGGGCGGGCCGCGATCTGGGCGAGGCGATGGGCGGGGCCGCCACCGGCATTCCGGTTCATTCCGACCCGATAGAGGCCATCGTGAACGCGCAGGCGGTGATCGACTTCACCACCCCCGACGCCACCATTGACCACGCCCTGCTGACCGCGCAGGCGCGCGCCGTGCATGTCATCGGAACCACCGGGTTCGAGGCCGCGCATCTTGAGAAACTGGGCCATGCCGCCCGCCATGCCACCATCATCCGGGCCGGCAACATGAGCCTTGGCGTCAATCTTCTGGTGCAGATCACCCGCCAGGTGGCCGCCGCACTGGACGAGGATTTCGATATCGAGGTGATCGAGGCGCATCATCACCACAAGGTCGACGCACCGTCGGGCACCGCGCTGATGTTGGGCCAGGCCGCCGCCGATGCGCGCGGCATTGATCTTGCGGTCGCCTCGGACCGCGCCCGCGACGGCATCACCGGCCCGCGCAAGCGCGGCCATATCGGGTTTTCCAACATCCGGGGCGGTGATATCGTCGGCGAACATGACGTGCTGTTTGCCGGTCAGGGCGAACGCATCGTCCTGCGCCATATGGCGACCGATCGTTCCGTGTTTGCGCGCGGCGCGCTCAAGGCCGCGCTCTGGGGCCAGGGCAAGGGGCCGGGGCAGTTCGACATGCTGGATGTTCTGGGCCTGAACCGGGGCAACTGACCCGCCGCCTATGGGCACCATCGCCCCTTCGTGACTGGTGCCGGGCTTGACACACGCGCCCGGGCTTCCTTCGTCTGTAGACAACACGGAGAAGCAAGATGTTCAGACGGGTGCGCGCCGCCTATCAATCAGGGTTACGGAAAATCGGCAATCGCATTGCCGATAAGCTCAATAGCGAAAGTTCCGGCTACAGCCCTTACACACCGTCGGATTTTCAGACGCTCAGCAACACGTTGCAACCGGGCGACATCTTGCTGATCGAAGGCAATGCGCGGGTATCGAACGCCATCAAATATCTGACCCAATCGACCTGGTCGCATGCCGCCATCTATGTCGGCGAAGTGCTGCCGGCACCTGATGCGGGCCAGGACCACCCGAGGCTGATCGAAGTCAATCTCGGCGAAGGCTGCGTCGCTGTTGCGCTGACGAAATACGAGAACTTCAACACCCGTATCTGCCGCCCGGTGGGGCTGACGGCAGCGGATCGCGCCGCCGTGGTCGGCTACATGGTTGACCGGCTTGGGCTCAGCTATGACCTGCGCAACATCTTTGACCTGGCGCGCTATCTGTTTCCGACGCCGCCGGTTCCGGTGCGCTGGCGGCGCCGGATGATCGCGCTTGGCTCGGGTGACCCGAGCCGCGCCATCTGTTCATCTTTGATTGCGCAGGCGTTCCAGTCGATCAACTATCCGATCCTGCCAAGCGTGACGCGGTGCAAGGACATGTGCGAATTCGCCCGGCGCGAGATCTACCACATTCGCCACCATTCCCTCTTCGCGCCGCGTGATTTCGACCTGTCACCCTATTTCGAGGTGGTCAAACCGACATTGACGCAATCCTTCGACTACCGGGCCCTGCAATGGGAGCCGCGGCAGGATTGAAGCCCGGCGGGGCCGAACGCTCAGAAATCGACGGCGATGCCCTTGCGTTCCCAATCGCCATAGCGCACCGGTTCGGGCCCGTCGCGCCCGCCCAGTTCGGCAGGCAGGTCGGCAGCTTTGGCCGCCTTCCTGCGGGCCGTCGCCTCGGCCAATGCACGCTGCGCCTCAGGCGGCAGATCGGGGCGGGCGGCAGGGTCGGCGGCGTCGGACATGGCAGGCTCCTTGTGAAGGGATGGGCTTTGATATACCCCGCTGGGCGTCTCAGACAAGAGGAAGCCCGATGTCCGATACCGGCCTTGCCGCCCGCCGCGCGGCGCTGGATCACCTTTATGCGGTTTTGTGGGAAAAGCGGCTTTTGTCGCATCACGCCAAACCCGATCTGCCGCCCGAGGATGCCGCCCGCGCAATGCGTCTGGCGCTGACCGTGCTGCGCCATCTGGGCCGGCTGGATGCCGTGTTGCGCCCCTATTTGCAGCGCCGCCCCAACATGGCAATCCAGAACATCCTGCGCCTTGGCGCGGCCGAATTGCTGGTCGACGGATCGGACGCACATGGCGTGGTCAGCAGCCTTGTCGAAATTGCCAAACGCAACGCCCGCACCCGGCGCGGGACCGGCATGGTGAATGCCGTTCTGCGCAAGATTGACACCGGCGCGCGGGATGCCTGGGCCGCGTCGCCGCCGCAAAAACTGCCGGTCTGGCTGCGCAAACCGCTGCACAAGGCCTATGGCACCGAGGCGCTGGTTGCGATCGAGGCGGCCCATGAACGGGCCGTGCCGTTGGATCTGACGCCAAAACCGGGGGTGGTGGTGGCCGGCGCAGAGGCCCTGCCGACGGGATCGTTCCGCCTGTCCGGCGCGCAGGTCTCGGCCCTGCCGGGATACGCCACCGGCGATTGGTGGGTGCAGGATGGTGCCGCCGCGCTGCCGGTAAAGCTTTTGGGCGATGTCACCGGGATGCAGGTGCTGGATCTGTGCGCCGCGCCGGGCGGCAAGACCATGCAGCTGGCCGCGGGCGGGGCGCAGGTTACCGCGCTCGACATCTCGGAACACCGGCTGGCCCGGGTCGCGGAAAACCTGACCCGCACCGGCTTGGCGGCCGATCTTGTCAGCGCCGATCTGCTGACATGGCAGGGCGGGCCGTTTGATGCCATCTTGCTGGATGCGCCCTGTTCGGCCTCCGGCACCATCCGCCGCCACCCCGACCTGCCTTTCGTGAAATCCGCCGATGAGATCGAGACCCTGACCCGGCTGCAGATGCAGATGATCGACAAGGCGCTGACCCTGCTGAAACCAGGCGGGCGGATGGTGTTCTGCACCTGCTCGCTATTGCCCAATGAGGGCGAGAATCAGGTCAAGGCGGCGCTGAAGCGGCATCCGGGTTTGACTGTCCTGCCGGTCGATCCCGTAACGCTTGGCGGTGAACCACATTGGGCCAGCACTGAGGGCGGATTGCGTCTGCGCCCTGATTACTGGGCCGAACGCGGCGGGATAGACGGGTTCTACATGGCCCTTTTGCAAAAGGCATAAGCCCTGTATCCTTCGGCGCAAAAGATAAACCAGAGCAGCAAGCGCGCCAATGCCCGAAACCCTGTCCCCTGCCCCGATTTCCCTGCGGGAGCGCCCGGGGCGGATCTTGCGATCCGCCAATCGGTGGGCGGCGTGGCGGGCCGGATTTTCGGCGCGCGCACGCGGGTTCACATCGCAGCCTGAACCTCGATCCATCGGGTCCGATACGCGCGGGCGCCAGATTATGTCGGGCAATCTGCTGTTCGCCGGCGTGTTGATGCAACTGCCCAAGGATCTGCCCTGGGCGGTCGCGCTGCCCTCGGATGCGTTCGAGGATGAATTGCATGGCTTTGAATGGCTGGACCATCTGGCCGCCGTAGCCGACGGGTCGGGGCGCCCGATGGCGCAGGATTGGCTGGCCGACTGGCTGCAACGCTATGGCGGTGGCAAAGGGCCGGGCTGGTCGCCGGATCTGGTCGGACGGCGCCAGATTCGCTGGATCAGCCACGCGCTGTTTCTGATGAATGGGCAAAGCACGGCGGAAACCCGCGCATTCTATGCCGCATTGGGGCGCCAGACCGCGTTTCTGGCCCGCCGCTGGAGCACCACATCGCATGGCCTGCCCCGGTTCGAGGCGCTGACCGGCCTGATCTATTCCGCCTGCGCCCTGACCGGAATGGAACATCACCTGCCCGCCGCGTTGCGCGCGCTGGTCAGTGAATGCGCCCGCGAAATCGACGCTTCGGGCGGGATCGTGACCCGCAACCCCGAGGAATTGCTGAACGTCTTTACGCTGCTGACCTGGACCGCGGCGGTGCTGGAGGAATCCGGCAAACGCCCCGACCCCGCCGTCAACACCGCGATCATGCGCATCGCGCCCACCCTGCGCAGCCTGCGCCATGCCGATGGCGGGTTGGCGCGGTTTCAGGGTGGCGGGCGCGGCGCACCGGGGCGGCTGGATCATGCGCTGTCACAATCGGGCGTGCGGCCTGCAACCGTGACCGGGCTGGCGATGGGATATGCGCGCCTGTCTGCCGGGCGCAGTTCGGTGGTGATCGATGCCAGCCCCCCGATGATGGGGCCTGACGCGCTCAATTCCCATGCCTCCACGCTGGCCTTTGAATTGACGTCCGGTAGGCGCCCGGTGATCGTCAATTGCGGCTCAGGCGCCAGTTTCGGGGCCGATTGGCGGCGCGCGGGCCGGGCCACGCCGTCGCATTCCACCTTGGCGATCGAAGGCTATTCCTCATCCCGGCTTGGCCCCCACGCGGCGCATCATGGCGTGGTGAAACAAGCCCTGATCGACGGCCCGAAAACGGTCGAGGTGCAGGAGGCTGAAACCGGTGCATCGCGCGCCATCGCCTTTTCGCATGACGGATATCGCCGCACCCATGGCCTGATCCATCTGCGCAGCCTGAGCCTGGAAAATGATGGCCGCCTGCTGCGCGGCGAAGATGGCCTGGCAGCCCTTGATGCCAAGGACCGCGACACGCTGGACCGGGTCATTGCCCGCCTGCCGGTGGACGGCATCCCCTTCATGGTGCGCTTTCATCTGCACCCCGATGTCGAGGCCAAGCTGGATATGGGCGGCGCGGCTGTCTCGCTGATTCTGCGCGGCGGCGAAACCTGGGTGTTCCGGCATGGCCGCGAGGCGAGCCTGAGTCTGGAGAAAAGCGTTTACCTCGAATCCGGGCGGCTGAAGCCACGCGCGACAAAACAGATCGTTCTATCTGCCCGCGTAACCGATTATGGCAGCGCTGTAAGCTGGAGCCTTGCCAAGCCCACGGATACCCCGCGCGGCCATCGCGACTACGTGCGCGACGATGAATGGCTCTGACAGGAGAGAAAGAGACCATGACCGACCACGCCGCCGTTCGCCGCGCCTTGATATCCGTTTCTGACAAGACCGGGCTGATCGAATTTGCCCAAGGCCTGGCCGCGCGCGGCATCCAATTGCTGTCGACCGGCGGATCGGCGCGGGCGATGCGCGAGGCCGGTCTTGCCGTAACCGATGTGGCCGAAATCACCGGTTTTCCCGAGATGATGGATGGGCGGGTGAAAACGCTGCATCCGAAGGTGCATGGCGGGTTGCTGGCGCTGCGCGACAATGCCGAGCACAGGGCCGCAATGGTCGACCACGGGATCGAGGGCATCGATCTGCTTGTCGTCAACCTCTACCCGTTCGAGGAAACCGTCGCCAAAGGGGCCGACTGGGATACTTGCATTGAAAATATCGACATTGGCGGCCCCGCGATGATCCGGGCCGCGGCCAAGAACCACGCATTTGTCACGGTCGTGGTGGATGTCGCGGATTACGCCAAGGTTCTGGGTGATCTGGACCAGCATGACGGCAAGACCTGCGCCAAATTTCGCCGCAAACTGGCGCAACGCGCCTATGCCCGCACGGCCGCCTATGACGCCGCGGTTTCCACCTGGATGGCCGGTGCCATTGGCGACGCCGCGCCGCGCCGCCGCGCCTTTGCCGGCACGCTGGCCCAGACCCTGCGCTATGGCGAAAACCCGCATCAATCGGCGGCCTTCTACACCGATGGCAGCGCTCGCCCAGGTGTGGCCACGGCCCGGCAGCATCAGGGCAAGGAGCTGTCCTATAACAACATCAACGACACCGATGCCGCGTTTGAACTGGTGGCCGAGTTTGGCAATTCCACGCCCACCTGCGCCATCATCAAACATGCCAATCCCTGCGGCGTCGCCACCGGGGCCACCCTGCTGGAAGCCTATAAAGCGGCATTTGATTGTGACCGCACCTCCGCCTTTGGCGGAATTGTCGCGCTGAACCAGCCGCTGGATGCGGCAACGGCCGAGGAAATCACCGCCATCTTTACCGAAGTCGTGATCGCGCCCGGGGCCAGCGCCGAGGCCATGAGTATTTTTGCAAAGAAGAAAAACCTGCGGCTGCTGACCACCGAGGCGTTGCCCGACATGCGCAGCGGCGGGCAAACCGTGCGCCAGGTGGCGGGCGGCTATCTGGTGCAGGACAAGGATATTGGATCTGTCGATATGGGTGATCTGAAACTGGTTACCAAACTGGCCCCCACCGAGGCCCAGATGCGCGATCTGCTCTTTGCCTGGAAAGTGGCCAAACATGTGAAATCGAACGCTATCGTCTATGTGAAGGACGGGGCCACCGTCGGTGTCGGCGCGGGCCAGATGAGCCGACTTGATTCGGCGCTTATCGCGGCGAAGAAATCCGAACGCATGGCCGAGGCGCTTGGCCTGCCCAGCCCCCTGACCCAAGGTTCCGCCGTGGCGTCGGATGCGTTTTTTCCCTTTGCAGATGGCCTGTTGGAGGCCGCCGCCGCAGGCGCATCCTGTGTGATCCAGCCCGGCGGGTCGATGCGCGATGATGAGGTAATTGCCGCCGCCGATGAGGCCGGGCTTGCCATGGTCTTTACCGGTATGCGTCACTTCCGGCACTGACCGGCACTGAAAGGAACGCCCCAATGCGCCTGACCCTGATTTCGGCCCTGTTCTGGTTCCTGCTGGACCAGCTCAGCAAGACCGCCATCCTGTATTGGATGAACCTTGCCGAGCGCGGTGAGGTTGCCGTGCTGCCGCCCTATCTGCATTTCCGCCTTGGCTGGAACACGGGCGTCAATTTTGGCCTGTTTGCGGGCAATGGCGACACCACGCGCTGGGTCCTGATCGCTGTGGCGGTGATCATCTCGGGCTGGGTTCTGTGGTGGGCAAAAACCGGGCTGACCCGAAAACTGGCGCTGCTGTCCGCCGGGGCCATCGTAGGCGGCGCGCTGGCCAATGCGCTGGACCGGGTGATTTATGGCGCGGTCGTGGATTTTCTGAACACCACTTGCTGCGGGTTCAACAACCCCTATACTTTCAATCTGGCCGATGTCGGCATCTTCGCAGGCGCGGCCGGGTTGCTCATCTTTGCCGATGCGGAGAAGAAGACCACGTGACGGCGCGAAAAACATACGCTAAACCGTCCGAAAGGAGTGGGTGAATGAGCAGGCTTCGCACGAAAATCGGATTGGCGCTGGTGCTTGTCGTATTGGCGGCGTGCAGCAGTCAGAACCCATCGCTTCTGAACCTGCGCGCCAGCGGCGAAGGCCCGGATGAATTCGGCGTTCTGCCAACCCGTCCGCTGGAAATTCCGACCGATCTGGCCAGCCTGCCAACCCCGATGCTTGGTGCCACCAACCGCGCCGACCCGGACCCCGAGGCCGATGTTGCGGCTGCCCTTGGCGGTGACGTCAATCGTGCCACGCCGGGCTCTGCCAGCCTGATCGGCCATGCCACCCGATTCGGAGTTGGCGATGGCATCCGCGAGGTGCTTGCGGCCGAAGATCTTGAGTTCCGCCGCCGCAATGATGGCCGCCTGCTGGAACGTCTGGCCGCCATCAATATCTATCACCGCGCCTATCGTGTGATGGCGCTGGATCGCTATGCCGAACTTGAACGCATGCGCGCCGCTGGCATCCGCACCCCCGCCGCACCCCCGCAATCCATCGGCAATATCAACTGATCCCTCCTCACATCGGCGTCAGTGCGCTTGATGCCGGGGTAAAAGCCCGTATGTCTAAAGCCAACGGTTGATCTGAAAGGTTGAAAATGCTGCGATTTACGCTGGCGGCCTGCCTGAGCGTTCTGGGGCTTGTTGCCCCCACGCTCTCGGCGGCCCAAGTGACCGAGTTTACCCTTGATAACGGAATGCAGGCGATTGTGATCGAGGATCACCGCGCGCCTGCCGTGGTTCATATGCTGTGGTATCGCGCCGGTGCCGCCGATGAACCGCCGGGGCGTTCCGGCATCGCGCATTTTCTGGAACATTTGATGTTCAAGGCGACCGAAACCCTGGAAAACGGTGAATTTTCCCAGATCGTCGAGGCCAATGGCGGGTCTGACAATGCCTTTACCTCGTGGGATTACACCGGCTATTTCCAGCGCGTCGCCGCCGACCGGCTTGGCCTGATGATGCAGATGGAAGCCGACCGGATGCGCAACCTGCGGCTGACCGATGAAGATATCGAGACCGAGCGCAGCGTGGTTCTGGAAGAACGCGCGCAGCGCACCGACAGCAGCGCCGGGGCGCTTTTTTCCGAACAGATGCGCGCCGCGCTGTATCTCAACCACCCCTACCGCATTCCGATCGTCGGCTGGCGCCATGAGATGGAGACCCTGGAACGCGAGGATGTGTTTGATTTCTACCGGCGCAACTATTCCCCCGATAACGCCATCCTGATCGTCGCGGGCGATGTCACGCCGGCCGAGGTGCAAGCCCTGGCCGAGCAGTATTACGGGCCGCTGGAACCGTCCGGCGTTACGCCCCGCACCCGGCCAAGTGAGCCGCCCAATATTGCCGAACGCCGCGTCTATTACGAAGACCCCCGCGTGTCAGACCCTTATGTGATGCGCAGCTATCTGGCCCCGGAACGCGACAGCGGCGATCAGCGCATCGCAGCGGCCTTGACGCTTTTGTCCAATATCCTGGGCGGCAGCGGGGCCACATCGGTCTTGCCGCGCGTGCTTCAGGTCGAAGAAGAACGCGCGCTCTATGCCTCGACCTCCTATGGCGGCATCAATCTCGATGACAGCGTGTTTACCATCTACAACGTGCCGGTGCCCGGTATCAGCCTGGAAGAGGCCGAGGCCGATATGGACCGCGTCATCGCGCAATTCCTGGAAGACGGCATTGACCCCGAACAGTTCGAGCGGATCAAGTTTCAATGGGCCGCCGACCAGATCTACATGCAGGACAACGCCGCGCAACTGGCCCGCACCTATGGCGCGGCCCTGACCTCGGGGCTGACGGTGGCCGATGTGCAGGAATGGCCCGATATCATCGCCTCGATCACCACCGAAGAGGTGATGGAGGCCGCGCGCATGATCTTTCAGGACACGCCCGCCGTCACCGGTTATCTGACCGCCCCCGAAGATCAGTAAGGATGTTCATCATGATCCGTGCAAGTATCGCTTTTCTGGTCCTTCTGGCCGCCCCCGTCGCAGCCCAGGTCGATATTCGGGAGGTCACCTCACCGGGGGGTATCTCGGCCTGGCTGGTGCAAGATGACAGCATCCCCTTCGTGGCGCTCGATTTCCGGTTCGAAGGCGGCACCTCGCTGGATGCGGAGGGTCGTCGCGGTGCCACATACATGATGACCGGCCTGCTGGAAGAAGGGGCCGGCCCCCTCGATTCGCGCCAGTTTGCCACCGAAGTGGAAAGCCTTGCGGCGCGGTTCGGCTTTGACGCCAATACCGATTCCGTCTCCATCACGGCCCAGATGCTGACCCAGAATCGCGATGAAGCGGCGGAATTGTTGCGCCTGGCCATTCAGGAGCCCAATTTCGAACAGGATGATCTGGATCGCGTCCGCACCCAGGTTCTGTCGATCATCGACAGCAACGCAAACGACCCCAGTGAAATCGCCAGCGCGGCCTTCTACGCCCAGGCTTTTGGCGATCACCCCTATGGCAGCGCGTTGGAGGGCACCACCGAGAGCGTCATGGCCCTGACCCGGCAGGATATGATCGACGCCCATCGCGCCGTGTTTGCCCGCGACAGGGTCTATATCGGCGCGGCGGGCGATATCTCGCCCGAGGATCTGGGGCTGCTGCTGGACCGTCTGTTGGGCGACCTGCCCGAAACCGGTGCCCCCATGCCCGGCCCCGCCCCCTACCAGCTTACCGGCGGCGTCACCGTCATCGACTATCCGACGCCGCAATCGACCGCCCTGTTCGGCCAGCGCGGCATCGCCTTCAACGACCCTGATTTCTTTTCGGCTTTCGTGCTGAACCAGATCCTGGGCGGCGGCGGCTATCGCTCGCGTCTGATGCAGGAAATCCGCGAGGAGCGGGGCCTGACCTATGGCATCAGCACCTTTCTGGCGCTGTTTGATTACGGGCCGCTGTTGATGGGGCAGTTTTCCTCGTCCAATGATCTGGTGGCCGAGGCGATCGAGGTGCTGCGCGCCGAATGGGCCGAGGTTGCCGCAAATGGCGTCACGCAGGAGGAGATGGACGCCGCACAGCTTTACATGACCGGATCCTACCCGCTGCGCTTTGACGGCAATTCCAACATCGCGGGCATTCTTGCGGGCATGCAGGCCGATGACATGCCGATCGACTATATCAACACCCGCAACGACCGGGTGATGGCGGTGACGCTGCAAGACGTCCGCGCCATGGCCGCCCGGCTGATGAATGCAGAGGACCTGCGCGTCGTGGTGGTGGGCCAGCCCGAGGGGCTGGAAACCACGCAGTAGGGTTTTGTTGGCGCGCGCAGATCTGGACGGATCCGGGATTTGAACCAGATATATCCTGGCCGGGGTCGGGACCGATTGATCTTGCATGCGCGGCTTTCCGGCAGGGCGGGATCCGCCTGGCAGGCATGGCAGCTCAGAGGATGTTTCCGAATCGTTCCGGGCCATGCTATCCCTAGTGGCATGGCATTTCCTGACCGCAATATGGGCGAAAGCCAGCCGATCATCCGCCAGTTGGATGAAGCCGCAATCAACCGGATCGCGGCCGGTGAGGTCGTGGAACGCCCCGCCTCGGCCGTAAAAGAACTGGTCGAAAACGCCATTGATGCAGGGGCAGGCCGAATTGCCATCGAGGTCTCGAATGGCGGCAAGGCCCTGATCCGGGTCACCGATGACGGCTGTGGCATGGGCCCCGAGGCGCTGCCGATGGCGCTGACCCGGCATGCGACATCCAAGATCGACGGCAGCGATTTGCTGAACATCCAGTCCTTCGGGTTCCGCGGTGAGGCGCTGCCCTCGCTCGGGGCCGTGGGCCGGTTGATGATCACCAGCCGTGCAGCCGGCGGCGAGGCGCATACCATTGCCATTTCGGGCGGCCGCCAATCGGTGCTGCGCCCCGCCGCCCTGACCGTGGGCACCGTGGTGGAATTGCGCGATCTTTTCTTTGCCACTCCCGCCCGGCTGAAATTCCTGCGCTCGGACCGGGCCGAGATGCAGGCGATCACCGAGGTGGTCAAACGGCTGGCGATGGCCGAACCTGCCGTGGGGTTCACGCTGCGCGACATGTCGGACGGGTCCGATCGGGTGATCTTTCGCGCGGATCCTGAAACCGGCGATCTGTTCGCGGCGCTCGGGCAACGGCTTGGCCGGATCATGGGGCGTGAATTCGTCGAAAACGCCCTGCCCATTGATGCCGAACGCGACGGTATGCGGCTGGTGGGATATGCTGGCCTGCCGACCTATTCGCGCGGCTCCTCCATGGCGCAGTATTTCTTTGTCAACGGGCGTCCGGTGCGCGACAAGCTGCTGGTCGGCGCGCTGCGCGGGGCATATTCCGATTTCCTCAGCCGTGACCGGCATCCTGCGGTGGCGCTGTTCATCGACTGCCCGCCCGACCGGGTTGATGTGAATGTGCATCCCGCCAAATCCGAGGTCCGGTTTCGCGAACCCGGCATTGCGCGCGGGTTGATCGTGTCGGCCCTGCGCCATGCGCTGGCCGAGGCCGGGCATCGTGCCTCTTCTACCGTGGCCACAGCCACCCTTGGCGCGTTCCGCCGTGAACAAACCGGCCCGGCCCGTATCTACCAGATGGACCGCCCGTCGCAGCCCGCCCTGCGCAACGCCGCCGCCTGGCAAGCCCCCGGTCTGGCCGAAACCGCCGCCGGTTTTTCGCCTGCATCCGGCCGGGTCGAGGAGGGGCCGGATGAGACCGAGCAAACCCAGCTCCCGCTTGGGGCCGCCCGCGCGCAGCTGCATGAAAACTACATCATCGCGCAGACCGAAACCGGCATGGTCATTGTAGATCAACACGCCGCGCATGAACGGCTGGTCTATGAGAAACTGAAGCGCCAGATGGCGGAAAACGGCGTCGCGTCGCAGGCGCTGCTGATCCCGGAAATCATCAACCTTGGTGAAGGCGATGCCGCCCGCCTGTTGGATCTGGCGGGTGATCTGGCGCGGTTTGGTCTGGTGCTGGAGCCTTTCGGCCCCGGCACCATCGCCGTGCGTGCAACGCCCGCAATTCTTGGCCCTGTCAATGCCGAGGCCATGCTGCGCGATATTCTGGATGAGCTGGATGATCT
>NZ_JBTUJH010000065.1:0-6705 GCF_058343375.1 Alterinioella sp. | reverse complement strand
GAGCGTGTCCAGATCGCGGGCCACCGTCGTCGGCGGGGTAAGGTCTGGAAAATCCAGAACCAGCAGTTTTTCGGGGTAGTTGCGAACCCAGAACGGATCATTCACCACCAGCGTGGCGGGGTGGATGCGATCCAGGATATGGGTCGTCGTGATATAGCCCATGTCGAAAGGCGGATCCTGACGCAGCCAGACCACGTCCATATCCGCGAGGTCGATCTCAGCTTCCGCGCCAAGCGTGAAATGATCACCGCGCAGGCGGCGAACCTGCAAGGGCCAGCCGCGTGCGGTAACGCGCCCTTCCTGATAGGCGAGCTTGTCGGGCGTGTAGTAAAACAACGAATGGCCGCGGGCCTGCGCTTCTTCGGCGATACGAAAGCTGCTATCAGCGTCGATATCAATCGCGCCGATCGGATCCATCTGGAAGGCGATCTTGAGGGCCATGGCATATCTCCGTCGGCTCATACCCGGGCATTCATGGCCCGAGAGCGCCCGACGTGCAATGGCCCGATACAGAGATCAGGCGCACATGACGTTTTCGACGATACTGATGGCCCCCTGCTGATCGAGCAGTGCCACATCGACCCGCGCATTGGTATTCGCCCCTTGCGGCAAGGACCCGATATAGTCTTCCGCGCTGAGGAATATGCGCTGCAACTGGCGCTGCGACAGCCGTTCCGCGGCACGGGCATGGTTGCGGCTTTTCTTGACCTCGATGAATATGACGACGCCGTCGCGTTCCACCACCAGGTCAATCTCACCGCCGGCACCACGCCAGCGGCGCGATAATATCACATGGCCATCGCGGGCATAGGCCCGGGCTACCTGATCTTCGGCGGATTGTCCCGCCAGATATGACACCAGTCCGCTCATTCCACACCGTCCAGTTTCAGGGCCGCCTGATAGACTTGCCGTTTTGGCAATCCGGTGGCCGTGGCAACCAAGGCCGCCGCATCCTTGACCGAATGATCGGCCAGTGCCGCACGCAAGGCATCATGCATCGCTTCTTCGCCGACAACCGCCGCCTCACCCTTGTCGATGACGACGACAATCTCACCTTTGAGAACCCGACCTTCGATCTGCGCCCGCACTTCGGCAATTGTGCCGCGCAGCACTTCTTCGAAATGTTTGGTCAATTCCCGACAGATGGCAATCTGGCGCCCGTCGCCCAGAATATCTGCCAAAACACCTAATAATTTGTGAACCCGGCGCGGCGATTCATAGATAATCAGCGTGGCCCGGATCGGCGCAAGCTCGGCCACCCAGGTTTTCAGCGCACCCGCAGATTGCGGCGCGAAACCGGCAAACAGGAACCGGTCGCTTGGCAGGCCCGACAGGCACAGCGCCGCCAGCACCGCCGAGGCACCGGGGGCTGTCATCACCGGCAGATCCGCCGCAATCACCGCGCGCGCCAGTTGATAGCCGGGATCGGCCACCAGCGGCGTTCCCGCCTCCGAGACATAGGCCACCGATTTGCCCGCCGCGATCATCGTCAATAACTTGTCGCGCACCCCGGCATGGCTGTGGTCGTGATAGGCCTGCATCGCCCGCCCGCCGACCGCAACACCGTGAATTTCCATCAGTTTACGCGCGGTCCGCGTGTCCTCGGCCGCGATGACATCGGCGCTGGCCAGAATATCGAGCGCCCGCAGCGTGATGTCGCGCGCCGCACCTATGGGCGTGGCGACCAGGTAGAGACCGGGATCGAGCCGGTCGGATCGAGCAGATCTGGCGGCGGCTGGCTGATCGTTCATCTCTCACGGTTCCCGGCGTTTACTTGTGGCCCGAAACCCGTGTAGGGTCCGGTCGATATTTGATCCGCCGCATTGGGAGACGGTCCTCCATGTTCACTGCTTTCAGCCCGCTTCGCAAGACATCACGCTATTTGATGCTGTCCTTTATCGCCTTTGTTCTGGCTGCCTGCGAAATGGCGCTGCCGGTCGGCGGTGCGGGCCCGCAGGTGCGCGGCGGCACGCCGATCGCGGTTGCCATGCTGCTGCCTTACGGCTCCGCGAACCCCGGCGACGATCTGGTCGCCCGCAGCCTTGAAAACGCCGCCCGCCTGGCCGCTGCCGACCAGGATGGCGTGGTAATCGAGCTGACCGTCTATAACACCGCAGCCGATCCGGCCCAGGCGGCCAATGTCGCGCGGCAGGCGGTGCGCGACGGCGCGCGGGTCATTATCGGGCCGTTGCGGTCGGATGCCGCCGCCGCGGTCGGGGTGGCCGTTGCCAACAGCAATATCGCGGTGCTGAGCTTTTCGAACAATACCGAGATTGCGGGCGGCAATGTCTTTGTCCTAGGCAGCACCTATGAAAACACCGCCGCACGGCTGGCCCGATATGCCGTAAGCCAGGGCCGCAATCGGGTGCAGATCCTGCACGCGCAGAATCTGGCCGGCGAAGTGGCCCGCGATGCGGTGCAACGCGCGGTTGCCAATGCCGGCGGCACCGTTTCCGGTGTGGCCTCTTATGAATTTTCGCAAACCGGTGTGATCAATGCGATCCCCGGCATGATGGAGCAGATCCGGTCGGGCAATGCCAATGCGCTGGTGATCACCTCCGACGCCTCGGCAGCACTGCCGCTTTTTGCGCAGCTCTTGCCGGAAAACGGGCTGGATACCGAGGCCGTGCGGGTGATGGGCCTGACCCGTTGGGATGTCCCCTCGCAGACGCTGGAGCTGTCGGGCCTGCAAGGCGGCTGGTTTGCACTGCCCGATCCGAATGCCACCAACGCCTTTAACGCGCGCTACAGGGCCGCTTATGGCGACATGCCGCATGTTCTGGCACCCATCGGCTATGACGCGATGCGCGCCGTAACCGAAACTGCCGCCACGCTTGGCGCTTTGGGTGCGGGTGATCTGACCGCTTCCTCTGGCTTTGCCGGGGCAAACGGGGTATTCCGTCTGCGACCCAGCGGCACCGTGCAACGCGCCATGGCCATCGCTGAAATTCAAGATCAACAGGTGGCGATTATTGACCCTGCTCCAGGACGCCTTGGCGGTCCCGGCTTCTGACCGGAACCCCCGCCTACCCGCCATATCTTCGGATCCCGGAGAGCTGATTCTTCCGGCGGCCGAGATTTTCGATCCGGCCGCCATTGCCGCGCGGCTGGACGATGAAATTGCATCTCTTGCCGATCCTGCCGAAATCCGCGCAGCGGCCGTTGCAATCTTGGGCCAGGCGCAAAAACAGGGCCGCGCGGCGATTGCCGAGGCTTTTGCCGAAACCCCTTTGACCGCGCGCCGGGTGCTGCGGGCCTATGCTTATCTGACCGATGGCATTGTGCGCCAGACGCTGCGCATCGCCACGACCTATCTGCACCCCTGCCCGACGCCCACCGAGGCCGAACGCCTTACGCTGATGGCCGTCGGCGGTTATGGGCGCGGCGAAATGGCCCCGTTCTCGGATGTGGACCTGCTGTTCCTGGTGCCCTGGAAGATAACCGGCTGGAGCGAGAGTGTCATTGAGAGCTGTCTTTATATCCTGTGGGATCTGCGCCTGAAGGTCGGCCATTCCAGCCGGTCGATCTCCGATTGCACGCGCCTTGCCATTCAGGATTTCACCATCCGCACCTCATTGCTGGAAATGCGGTTCATTGTCGGCGATGAGGGCCTGGCGACCGACCTGCACGACGCGCTCCGCAAGGAGGTTTTCAACGGCACGGTCCGGGTCTTTATCGAAGCCAAACTGGAAGAACGCGCCAACCGCCACGAAAAGCAGGGCGGCCAGCGCTATGTGGTGGAACCGAATGTGAAGGAGGGCAAGGGCGGGTTGCGCGATCTGCAAACCCTCTACTGGATCGCAAAATACGAACATGATGTGCAATTCGCTGCCGAACTGGTCGATCTGGGCGTGTTCACGCGGGACGAGTTCCAGGCCTTTGACGCCGCCGAACGGTTCCTTTGGGCGGTGCGTTGCCATCTGCATCTGATTGCGGGCCGGGCGCAGGATCAACTGACCTTTGATCTTCAGGTCGAGGTCGCGGAGCGCATAGGGTATTGCGACCATAGCGGGCGGCGCGGCGTCGAACATTTCATGCAGGATTACTTCCGCCACGCCACGCAGGTCGGTGAACTGACCCGCATTTTCCTGACCGCGATGGAGGCGGCGCATCTCAAGCCCGAGCCGCGCCTGATCGGCCTGCTGCGCGGGGCCCGGGCCCGGCGGCGCAAACTCAAACCCAACTACGTGCTGAAACAGGGGCGGCTGGCCATTGCCGACGACGCCGAATTTCTGGCCAACAAGCTGAACCTTTTGCGGCTCTTTGAAGAAGCGCTGCGGACGAGATACCTGATCCACCCCGATGCCATGCGCCTGGTGGTCGCCAATCTGGCCCTGATCGACGATGACATGCGCCGCGACCCAGAAGCCACCCGCATCTTTCTGGATCTGCTGCTGAAACACGGCAACCCGGAACGCGCGCTCAGACGGATGAACGAACTGGGAGTTCTGGCGGCTTTTCTGCCCGAGTTTGCCCCCGTCGTCGCCATGATGCAGTTCAACATGTATCACAGCTATACCGTTGATGAGCATACCATTCAGGTGGTCTCGACCCTGGCGCAGATCGAACGCGAGGAACTGATCGAGGAACTGCCCATCGCATCGGGCATCCTCAAGGCGGGGGTCAATCGCAAGGTCATCTATCTGGCCTGTCTGATCCATGATCTGGGCAAGGGCCGCCCCGAGGATCATTCGGTTCTGGGGGCCAAACTGGCCCGCCGCATCTGCCCGCGCCTGGGGCTCAAGCCGGACGAGGCCGAGACCGTCGAATGGCTGGTGCGCCATCATCTGCTGATGTCCGACATGGCGCAAAAGCGCGATATCGCCGATCCGCGAACGGTGCGCGATTTTGCCAAGGCGGTGAAAACCATCGCCCGGCTGGATCTGCTGACGGTGCTGACGGTCTGCGACATTCGCGGCGTCGGCCCCAAGATCTGGAACAACTGGAAGGCCACCCTGTTGCGCGGGTTGTATCGGGCCACGGCCACGGCACTGGAAACCGGGCTGGAGGATCTGAACCGCGAAAAGCGCGAAAGCGAGGCCAAGAAACTGCTGCGCGCGCGGCTGAAGGGATGGGACCGCAAGGCGCTGAAAGCCGAGACCGACCGCCATTACGGCCCCTATTGGCAGGGTATGGATACCGACGCGCAGGTGACGATCGCCCATCTTTTGCGCGACGTCACCGAGGATGAAATCCGCATCGACACCGCGATGGATTTTGACCGCGACGCCACCCGCGTCTGTTTCGCGCTGCCCGATCATCCCGGCATCTTCAGCCGCATGGCGGGGGCGCTCAGCCTGGTCGGGGCCAATGTGGTCGATGCCCGCAGCTATACCTCGAAGGATGGCTATGCCACAGCCGTTTTCTGGGTCCAGGATCACGAAGGCCACCCCTATGAGGAACGCCGCCTGCCGCGCCTGCGCACGATGATGAAACGGACCCTGAAGGGCGAGGTCGTGACCTCGACCGCGATGGACAAGCGCGACAAGATCAAGAAGCGCGAGCGGTCGTTCAATGTCACGACGACCATCACCTTCGACAATGACGGCTCCGAGATCTACACCATTATCGAGGTCGATACCCGGGACCGGCCCGGCCTGCTCTATGATCTTGCCAAGATTTTGGCCAACAACAATATCTACATCGCCAGCGCCGTCGTCGCGACCTATGGCGAACAGGTGATCGACAGTTTCTACGTCAAGGACATGTTCGGGCTGAAGCTGCATAACAAGCTGAAGCAGGAAGCGCTGGAGAAAAAGCTGCGCGCCGCCATCGCCCGCGTTGCGGAACGGGCAGGCGCATGAGCGCGCGACCGATCCGGCTGATCACCGGGTTTCTGACCGTGGGCGGCTGGACCCTGGTCAGCCGGGTGCTTGGCTTTGTGCGTGAAATCATGATTCTGGCCTTTATCGGCCCCGGCCCCCTGCTGGATGCCTTTGTGGCGGCCTTTCGCCTGCCCAATCTGTTTCGCCGTTTCTTTGCCGAAGGTGCCTTCAACGCGGCCTTTGTGCCGATGTATTCCAAACGGGCCGAGGCGGGCGGTGATGCCGACGGTTTCGCCCGCGAGGCGTTCAACGGCTTGGCCATGGTGGTGCTGGCGCTGGTGGCGCTTGGCATGATGTTCATGCCGGCCCTGGTCTGGGCCACGGCGGAAGGGTTCCGGGGCGACGCCCGGTTCGATCTCGCCGTGGGCTATGGCCACATCGTCTTTCCCTATATTATCTTCATGTCGCTGGCGGCGCTTTTTTCCGGCGTTCTGAATGCCAATGGCCGCTTTGCCACCGCTGCCGCGGCCCCGGTTCTGCTCAATATCCTTGCCATCGCCGCGATGGGCATCGGTGCCTATTCCGGCGGCGCGGTCATCGACTGGCTGCTCTGGGCGATCCCGCTGGCCGGGGCGGCGCAACTGGCGTTGGTCTGGTATGCGACCGAGCGCGCGGGTGTGAAGATCCGCCCCGGCTGGCCCCGCTGGTCGCCCGAGATGAAGCATCTGGTCGCTGTCGGCCTGCCCGCCGCGCTGGCCAATGGGGTGGTGCAGATCAACCTTGTGGTGGGTCAGCTTGTCGCGTCGCGCACCGAAGGCGCGGTGAGCTGGCTTTTTGCCGCCGACCGGCTCTATCAATTGCCGCTTGGCGTGGTCGGCATCGCGGTGGGTATCGTGCTGCTGCCAGAGCTGTCACGGCGTCTGAAATCGGGCGATGATGC
>NZ_JBTUJH010000064.1:0-23715 GCF_058343375.1 Alterinioella sp. | reverse complement strand
CTCAGCGGGCCGCTTTGGCGCGGCACAATTTTTTCGCGGCGCGTGCGGGTGCCCTAAAGCCCCTGCCCCGGTTTCACGTCCTTCAGTTCCATCGCCTTGGCCGGGTCACGATACATCTGCGCCAGAACGTTCTGGCGCTTGACGTCGCTGCGGTGGCGCAGCGTCAGCACGATGGCCCCGATCATCGCGACCAGCAGGATCAGGCCGGCAAGCTGGAATATCAGGAAATATTTGTCATAGATGATGGCACCCAGGGCTTGCGTATTATGCAGCTCGGACAGCGGCGGTATCGGATTGCCAAGGCGCGCATCGAAGCCTTCGGAAAACTGCCACTGGCCCAGAGCCATCGACAGCTGGATCAGGATCACCACGCCGATCAGCCCGGCCAGGGGGATATATCTGGCCATCTCGGCCTTCAGTTCGGCGAAATCCACATCCAGCATCATCACCACGAACAAGAACAGCACCGCCACCGCGCCGACATAGACGATGACCAGCAACATGGCGACAAATTCAGCCCCGATCAGCACAAACAGCCCCGCCGCGCTGAGGAAGGTCAGGATCAGCCACAGCACCGAATGCACCGGGTTGCGCGCCACAACCACAAAAAGCGCTGCCACCACGGCAGTGAGGGAAAACAGGTAGAAGGTGAAATCGGCAACGCCCATCGGTCTACTCCTCGGCCCCGTCAATGACCTGACGGGCCAGTTCCATCGCCTTGTTCATCGCAGGCACACCGCCGAACATGGCCGCCTGTGCGATAGTGTCGGCGATCTCCTGTTTGGTGGCCCCGGCCGCCAGCGCATGGCGCACGGTCAGCCGGATCTGCGGTTCGGCATGGGCCCCCTGAATGGTCAGGCCCTGCAATGTCAGCAACAGCCGGGTCTTCACGTCCAGCCCGTCGGGGTTGAACGGCTTGCCCAGCATCATTTCCATCATTTCGGCGGGAATTGTGGGCCACATCTTCTCGAACCCTTCGGGCGTGAAGCTGGACAGCGCCGGGTTCATCGCCTTGGCCATCTCCTGGGCCATGTCCTGGGTCTGCTTGAACAGCGCCTCGAACGGGTTTTGCGGTGTATCGGTCATCGGTAAGGTGCATCCAATTCCAGGTTGCGGGCGATCTCGGCTTCCCACCGGGCACCGTTTTCCAGCAGCTTGCCCTTGTCGTAGAACAGCTCCTCGCGCGTCTCGGTGGCAAATTCGAAATTCGGGCCCTGGACGATGGCATCGACCGGGCAGGCTTCCTGACAGAAACCGCAATAGATGCATTTGGTCATGTCGATATCATAGCGCGTGGTGCGGCGGCTGCCGTCTTCACGCGGCTCGGCGTCGATGGTGATGGCCTGGGCCGGGCAGATCGCCTCGCACAGCTTGCAGGCGATGCAGCGTTCTTCGCCATTGGGATAGCGGCGCAGCGCATGTTCACCGCGAAAACGCGGCGAAAGGTAGCCCTTTTCATGCGGGTAGTTCAGCGTCACCTTGGGCGCAAAGAAATATTTCAGCCCCAGTTTGAAGCCGATAATGAAATCCCAAAGCAGGAAATATTTCGCAGCCCGGGTGTAATCAATCTGCGTCATGGCTCAGCCCCCCACCATCCAGCGGGCATAGGCCCCGCCGAACAATTCGAATTTCGCGGCAAATGATACCAGCACAACCCAACCCAGAGACATCGGCAGGAACACTTTCCAGCCAATGCGCATCAGCTGATCATAGCGGTAGCGCGGCGTGATCGCCTTGACCATCGAGAAGATGAAGAACACGAACAGCATCTTGCCGATGAACCACAGGATGCCGTCGGGCAGGCCCGGGATCGGGCTGAGCCAGCCACCAAAGAACAGCAGCGCCACCAGGGCGCACATCAGCACCACGGCCACCAGTTCGCCGATCATGAACAGCAAGAACGGGGTCGAGGAATATTCCGTCTGATAGCCCGCGACCAGTTCCGATTCCGCCTCGGGCAGATCGAAGGGCGGGCGGTTGGTTTCGGCCAGCGCCGAGATGAAGAACAGGATCAGCATCGGGAAATGCGGGATCCAATACCAGTTCAGCAAGCCGTAATTACCATCCTGCGCCGCCACGATAGCGCCGAAATTCATCGAGCCGGTCGAGATGATGATGCCGATGATGATCAACCCGAGCGAGACCTCATAGGAAATCATCTGCGCCGCAGATCGCAGCGACCCCAGGAACGGGTATTTGGAATTTGACGCCCACCCGCCCATGATCACGCCATAAACCTCCAGCGAGGACACCGCCATGACATAGAGAATGGCAACATTCAGATCGGCCAGCACCCAACCATCGTTGAACGGGATCACCGCCCAGGCCACCAGCGCCATCACCAGGCTGACCATCGGAGCCAGCAGGAACACGACCCGGTCGGACCCGGCCGGATACACGATCTCTTTCAGGATGTATTTCAGGAAATCGGCGAAGCTTTGCAGCAGGCCAAAGGCCCCCACCACATTCGGCCCCCGGCGCATCTGGACCGCGGCCCAGATCTTGCGGTCGGCATACATCAGAAACGCGAGTGCGACCAGCAGCGGGACCACGACCAGAAGGATTTGACCCAAGATGAGCAATGCGATGCCCAGCCCAGTGGTTGTAAAGAATTCAATCATTCGTCCTCACACCGTCGGTATGCCTTGCTCAGTGCAGTCGGCGACCACCACTTCCGCGTCAATCGTCTGCACCCCCCGGGGGAGCGCCGGTGACACGGTGTAAACCGCATCTGCCCGCCAAAGGCCAGACTCTTCATTCACATTTGTGCGCACATGTCGCGCAAACCCATAGCCCCGGATCACCGTATATTGCGCTGCGGCGCATTCGGCGTAACGGGCCACATCCGCGCGCGTGCGCGCGCCGCGCATCTGGACCCGGAAGCTGACCAGATCGGCATCCAGAAGCCGGGTCTCGATACCCAGAAATTCAAACTGCGCCGCTGTCGCATCCCGGCTGGTCGCGCTCTGCCCGCCCCCCTCGGTTGCACAGGCCGCCAGCGTCAGAATCGCCAGCAGGCCGGAATGGCGGATGAGCGTGGGGCCCGGCATTGCCGCCTACTCCGCCGCAATGGCGGTTTCGGCCCGCGCCCTTGCCCCCGCAGACAGCTCTGCCATCAGGGTTGAGGCGCGCGCGATCGGATTGGTCAGGTAGAAATCGGTGACTGCAGGCAGGAAATCAGCCTTGCCCGGTGCGCTCAGCGGCAGATTGTCCGGCGCATTCACCGGAACCTCGTCAATCGCGCCCAGATGCGGATGCGCCGCCACCAGCCCCTGGCGCAGCGCGTTCAGGCTGTCAAATGGCAGCGTGGCCCCGATTTCGGCCGACAAGGCGCGCAGGATGGCCCAGTTTTCCTTGGCCTCACCGGGTGCGAACCCGGCCCGAAGCGCCAGTTGCGGGCGCCCTTCGGTATTGACGAACAGCCCCTGTTCCTCGGTATAGGCCGCGCCCGGCAGGATCACATCGGCCCGATGCGCACCACGATCACCATGGCTGCCCTGATAGATCACGAACGCGCCTTCGGCGATATCGACCTCATCGGCCCCGAGGCTGTAAATCACATCGGCCCCGTCAATGGCCGCCGCCAGACCGCCCTCGGTCACCGCGCCCACATCCATCGCGCCGACCCGTGCGGCGGCGGTATGCAGCACCAGCAGGCCCGCCCCCGAGATCTCGGCCATTTTCTGCACCTGCGCCAGCACCGCCTCGCCATCGGCCTCATACAGGGCACCCTGGCCGACGATCACGATGGTTTTCCTGGTCTCGCGGGTTTCATCCGAAACGCCATCCGCGATCATGTCCAACAGCGCCTGGCGGTCGGTTCCGGCGTGGTGATACTCATAGGTCAGATCGACGGCGGGCCCGATCAGCGCCACCTCCGCCCCGGCGATCCAGGCCTTGCGGATGCGCGCATTGAGCACCGGTGCCTCAAGGCGCGGGTTGGTGCCGACCAGCAGGATCATATCGGCGTCGTCGATATCCTCGATCGTCGTGGTGCCGGCATAGGCGGCGCGATTGCCGGCCGGCAGTTTCGCGCCATCGGTGCGGCATTCGACAGTGCCACCAACAGATTCCATCAGCATTTTCAGCGCATAGATGGCCTCGACCGGAGCAAGATCCCCGACCAGCCCGGCGGGTTTTGCGGCCCCCTTCAGGGCCTCGGCGGCGCGTCCAAGTGCCTCAGGCCAGGTGGCCACCCGCAAGCGCCCGTTTTCCCGGATATAAGGTTTGTCCAGCCGCTGCCGGCGCAGCCCGTCCCAGACAAAGCGGGTCTTGTCGGAAATCCATTCCTCGTTCACGCCATCATGGTTGCGCGGCAGAATGCGCATCACTTCGCGGCCCTTGGTATCGACCCGGATATTGCTGCCAAGCGCATCCATCACGTCGATGGTTTCGGTCTTGGTCAGCTCCCAGGGCCGGGCGGTAAAGGCATAGGGTTTCGAGGTCAGCGCGCCGACCGGGCACAGGTCGATGATATTGCCCTGCAGGTTCGAATCGAGCGTCTGGTTCAGATAGCTGGTAATCTCGGCATCCTCGCCGCGCCCGGTCTGGCCCATGACCATCAGCCCGGCCACTTCGGAGGTAAAGCGCACGCAGCGGGTGCAGGAAATGCAGCGCGTCATCTGGGTGCCGATCAGCGGACCAAGATCCAGATCCTCGCTGGCGCGTTTGGGTTCGCGGTAGCGGCTGAAATCGGCCCCATAGGCCATCGCCTGATCCTGCAGATCGCATTCGCCGCCCTGATCGCAGATCGGGCAATCCAGCGGATGGTTGATCAGCAGGAACTCCATCACGCCCTCGCGGGCCTTTTTCACCATCGGGCTGTTGGTTTTCACCACCGGCGGCGCGCCTTCCGGGCCGGGGCGCAGATCACGCACCTGCATGGCGCAGGATGCGGCGGGTTTGGGCGGGCCGCCGACAACCTCGACCAGACACATCCGGCAATTGCCGGCAATGGACAGGCGTTCGTGGTAACAGAACCTCGGCACCTCAACGCCTGCTTCTTCGCAGGCCTGGATAAGGGTCATGGCGGGATCAACCTCGATCTCTTTGTCGTCGATGATGATTTTGCGTAGCTCGGTCATGGCATTACCTTTGCGGGTCGCGGAAGCGCCGGAAAACTGGATGCCTGTCTAGCGCAGCCCCAAGCCGGATTCACGCGGAAATTCCACTTTCACACCCTAGTGCCGCGTGCGGCGGGAATTTGCAACGCAGGCGGGCATGATTTTGCGCGGTTTTGACATGAAGCGCGGGGGTTTGTCGCCGCGCCCAAAACGCACAGGCCCGCCGGACGGGTCCGACGGGCCTGTGACAGTAACGAAAAAAGGCGCTATCGCAGCAGCCGCCCAATGGCAGAGCCTGCGGCAATTTCTTCGCGGCCCACGGTGCAATAACCCGCCATCATCGTCGGCGAAGCCCCGCGCGCGGCCAAACGTTCATCCGCAATGGCGCGCACCCGGTCCTGTTCGGCCTCGTCAAAGACGTATTCCCGGATCTCGGCACGGCTATAGCCAAGCGCCGTTGCATCATCGACCAGATCGTTGATGAAACCGATGGCGCGCAACCGCCGGGCCGAAATGTCAGGGCAGCGGTTCCGGATATAGCGGGCAATGGCGAAATTCACCAGACCCTCGCTGATCGCCGGATCTTCGCGCAGCCGGTCCCATTCATCGGCTTGCGCAGGCAGCGCGGCAACAAGGCACAGCACCAGAACAGTGGCAAATCGGGACATGTCTCAAATTCCTTTCGTGGGAAATGCTCAACGAGGACCAGATATGCAGGCGGGACGGCCTGACATTCAATAACACTGCGCTGTCACGGCTTGTTATTGGCCTGAAACCGCCGTTTTCAGGGGTTTTCAGCGCGAAATTCCGCAAGGGTCGAGGAACGGCCGGTCAGGCATGTTCCTAGGGTCAGGACCCGTTAATCCTGCGCCACTGGTTTGACAGATTTTTTCTCTGACAAGGCGCGGGGCGCGCATGTAAATCTGGTTGATTTTCAAAGCCCCGCAACGCGGTCAGGGGGAAAATCCGCCAAATCCAAGGGACGCTGATTTGCCTTCATCTCAGCATCTCGGCGCGCTTGCAAATGGAGCCACCATTGACGGCGCGCGCCAAACCGCTGATATTTCGGCAAGTAAGGAGGATAAGAAATTGATCCGGGGGATCAATTTCCCGACGAACGCGCCAGTGACGCAGGATCAATGGGTCCTGACCTAGAGCGTGTCGCGTTCATTCGCATTCACGCGAGACGCTCTAACGCCTTGTTTTCGCATGTCCGAGAAGCTCAAAACCGGTTCCCACTTTTGAGCGACAGACCCTAGAATCGCACGCCCCAGAATGCGATGATGGCGTAGATCAGCAGCCCGACAAAACTGATGCCAAGCGTTATGTAAATCGCGCCTTCCAGCTTTTCGGGCGTGTTCAGCACCATCATCACCATGCCGGCCAGAACCAGACCGATCACCACCCCCAGGATGGAGCCGCCGATGCCCCAGTTATAGCCGACCCACAGCCCCGCGCCCATCAGGGTCAGAAAGACCACGGTCATCCAGGCCCGATAAAACCCGGCCAATACCGGGCGATTGTTTTGCATTGGTTGATCTGCCACTGCCGCCTCCATTGGTGCGCCCTTTTTTGGTGGGCGTTTTCCAAAGTCAGCCCATCTTAACGGGACAGCGCCCTGCCAGCAAGAATCCAGAAAAACCAGCCCGCGTCAGGCGTTCATCTTTGCAACACCCGCCTCTGGAGCAAGGGGCGAAACCCGCCGCTGTCGCCGGCACGAGCGCGCGCCGGGGCCTGTGGCGCTACTCTGCCGCGATCGCGCTGCGCTTGCCCTTGATCCGATCCTCGATCTCGTCGCGGAAATTGCGGATCAGGCCCTGAATCGGCCAGGCGGCCGCATCGCCGAGCGCACAGATGGTGTGGCCTTCGACCTGTTTGGTGACATCGAGCAGCATGTCGATCTCCTCGACGGCCGCATCGCCACGCACCAGCCGCTCCATCACCCGCATCATCCAGCCGGTGCCTTCGCGGCAGGGCGTGCATTGGCCACAGCTTTCATGCTTGTAGAATTTGGCCAGCCGCCAGATCGCCTTGATGATGTCGGTATCCTTGTCCATCACGATCACCGCCGCGGTGCCAAGGCCCGATTGCAGGTCATTGCGCAGATAGTCGAAATCCATGATCGCATCGCGCATGTTCTCACCGCGCACGCAGGGCACCGAGGAGCCGCCGGGGATCACCGCCTTGAGGTTGTCCCAACCGCCGCGAATGCCGCCGCAATGTTTTTCGATCAATTCCTCGAACCCGATGCTCATCGCCTCTTCCACGACGCAAGGGTTGTTGACATGGCCCGAGATCGCAAACAGCTTGGTGCCGGAATTGTTGGGCCGGCCAAAACCCGCGAACCATTCCGCACCGCGGCGCAGGATGGTGGGCACGACGGCGATGGATTCGACATTGTTGACGGTGGTCGGGCAGCCATAAAGCCCCGCGCCGGCCGGAAAGGGCGGCTTCATCCGCGGCATGCCCTTCTTGCCTTCGAGGCTTTCCAGCAGCGCGGTTTCCTCGCCGCAGATATAGGCCCCGGCACCGTGATGCAGATAGAGGTCGAAATCCCAGCCCGATCCGGCCGCGTTCCTACCCAACAGACCGGCCTCATAGGCCTCATCGATCGCGGCCTGAAGCGCCTCGCGTTCGCGGATATATTCGCCCCTTATATAGATATAGCTGACATGCGCATTCATCGCGAAACTGGCGATCAGCGCGCCCTCGATCAGCGTGTGGGGATCATTGCGCATGATCTCGCGGTCCTTGCAGGTGCCCGGTTCCGATTCGTCGGCATTGATCACCAGATAGGACGGGCGGCCATCGCTTTCCTTGGGCATGAACGACCATTTCAGACCGGTCGGAAACCCGGCACCACCGCGCCCGCGCAGACCCGATGCCTTCATGATCTCGACAATCCTGTCGCGGCCAAGCCCGACCAGATCCCTGGTGCCATCCCAATGGCCGCGCGCCCGCGCCCCGGCCAGATCGCGATCTGCCATGCCGTAGATATTGGTGAAAATCCGGTCTTTGTCCTGAAGCATCCTCAGTCCCTTTCGTGGCGCCGCGCGGTCCAGATCTGATATGTCACAATCAGCGCCCAGACCAGAGCCGCAATTGCCGCAAGGTCGAACAGAAACACATAGCGCCCGGGCAGGCCAAGCCGCCCACCGAAAAACTGCGCCCCCATCCACAAAATCATCGTCACGGCAATCACGGTGCCGGCGACGCGCGCCTTGCGCATGGTGTGGTCGGGTTTGGCGGGCATCGGGGCGGCTGGCCTTTGCATCATGTCCTTGGCCAGCGTTCTAGGGCACGGGCGCGGGGATTGTCCATGCCAAGTGCAGCCCCCAGAGATGAAAAAACCCCGCACCGGGTGGCCCGATGCGGGGTTTTTCGGTCATGTCGCATGGGTCAGAGCAGGCTTGCCGCCCCCGACACGATATCGAACCGGGCGCAGCTGCGCTTGAACCCGGTGATGTTTTCATCGAGCCAGTCGATGGCGTCGTCATCAAGCCCGGCCAGCTGATCGAAATGATAGATGCCGATCTCGTTCAGGCTGTCGGAGAGCTTGGGCCCGATGCCACGCACCGCCTGCAGGTCATCGCCCTGCCCGTCGCGCGGGGCGTCCAGCAATACCGGGTTTGGTGTGGCCGTGGCAATTGCAGGCTCTGCAACGGCACCGGTGCCAATGGCGGTGGCCGGTTCTGCCACGGGTTCTGCCGCGGGGTCTGCGACCGGCGCGGCTGGCATTTCGTCCACAATCCCCCGAGCCGCCACAGGCGCGCCATCATTGGCCACCGGCCCGTCAACAGCGCGTGCCACGGCCTGCCAGAAGGTCAGCGGGGCGTTCAGGCCCAATTGCCAGCCTTGCAGCGCCGCATTGCCATAAAAGGCCGCCGTGTAACTGGCAGCCGCCATCATATTGGTGCGGGCCGCAATCGAGCCGCGCCAGATATCTTCAGCGAGTTTCATTCAAGTCGTCCTCATTGGGATGGTGTCAACATCCTCCCGAGCCTCAATATACGTTGCCGTCATCGACTTTTCTTGAAAAATCAGTGTCACCGCCTGCGGCCAAATGCCCGGCCTGTTCGACCCAGTTGTCACGCGTCACGCGGCCTTTGAACCCGGCCAGATTGTCATCCATCCAGGCCACTTCATCCGGCCCCCAACTGGCGATCTGGTCGAAATGGAAGATGCCGAGCGAATGCAGCAACTGCTCCATCTTTGGCCCGACGCCCTTGATCTTCTTCAGATCATCGGGGCCGCCATCGCGGGCCGCAGCCAATCCGGCAGGTTGCAAAGCGGTGCCTGGGGCGGCGGCGGGTTCGGGTGCAGGCGTTACGGGCTCGGGCGCGGGTTCGGGCTCCGGTTCCGCCACCGGCTCCGGCTCGGGCGCTTCCGCTACCGGTTCGGGTTCGGGCTCCGGCTCGGGCGTTTGCGCTACCGGTTCGGGCGCGGGCTCTGGCGCAGGCGCGGCTGGCGCATTGGCCGGGGCCGCTGGCGATCTGGCCGCTCCACCATGCGATGCGCCCCCGGCGGCTTGCCCGCCAGAACAGATCAGCCTCTGCAACAAAAGGCCCGCGCTGATGAAAACGGCCAGCCCCAGAACAAGCGACCAGAAGAACGTCCCCCCGGTCAGTCGCCAAAGAACGAGAAACAAAGCGCCACCCATAATGGCACCAGAAATCCAGCAAATTATGTGGCAACTGGAATTATTCGAGCTTGAAGACATGTCTACTCCCCCTCTCCTGATTTCAGCGAAGTAGACACCACAGCCCGCGTTGCGGGAAGGTTTTTCTGCACATCCCGGCGCACGCGGTTGCGTCATCGCAACATTTCCGGCCGCATGGGCGCGATTTCAACCGGTTTTACCGGTTTTTCTGCGTGATTTGCCGCGTGACGCGATTTTGACATTCGCCAAACCGGCTGCGTCAGCCCTGTGCCAGGTCACCGGCCTGAGCGACCCAATTGTCGCGCTCGATCCGGCCCTTGAATTTGAGACGGGCATCGACCCAGGCAATTTCAGCAGGCCCCCAGGCGGCGATCTGGTCGAAATGGTAGAAGCCCAGATCGTTCAGCACGCCCTCCAGTTTCGGGCCCACGCCCGAGATGCGCTTGAGGTCATCAGCCCCGCCATCGCGGGCGGCGCTCAGGATCTCCGGCGCGCTTTCTGCAATTTCGGCGGCAGGGGCCTTGGCGGCTGGGGCTTTGGCGGCGGGGGCTTTGGCCGGGGCTGATGTTGCGGACAGGCCTTCGGCCATCAGCGCGGTCACTTCCGCATCACCACCCGATTGCTTGCCCCAGGGGGTCAATAGCGGCGCTTCGGTGCCGTCGATGCGTTTCACGGTATCACCGATATCGGTGGCCAGCCGGGCCGAGATATTCAGATCGTCGCGCCCGGCCTCAAGGTCCTTGAGCGCGCTCAGCCCGGCCAGCGGTTCCGACGCATAGCGCCCGTTCTGCGGCCCCGGTGTCGGCACCCGGCCCGCGGCCAGCTCATCCAGGATCCAGGCAAATTTCTCGACCGTCAGATCCTCGTAGTAATCCTTGCCGATCTGAACCATCGGCGCGTTTGAGCAGGCCCCGAGGCATTCCACCTCTTCCCAGGAAAAGCTGCCATCATCCGACAGCACATGCGGCTGCGCGGCGATCTTGTCCTGGCAGATGGCGATCAGATCCTCGGCCCCGCATATCATGCAGGACGTGGTGCCGCAGACCTGCACATGCGCGATGGAGCCCACCGGCTGCAACTGGAACATGAAATAGAAGGTCGCGACCTCAAGGGCGCGAATATAGGCCATGCCCAACATATCGGCGACATGTTCGATGGCGGGACGGCTCAGCCAGCCCTCCTGCTCCTGGGCGCGCCACAACAGCGGAATGATGGCGGATGCCTGGCGGCCTTCGGGGTATTTGGTGATCTGCGCGCGGGCCCAGTCAAGATTGGCGGGCGTGAAGGCAAAGCTTTCGGGTTGCGCGTGGTGGAGGCGTCTCAGCATCAGGTCGTTCCCGTCGAATGTCGTTGCAAGGCTAGCTGCCAGAGAGCGCGCAAAATGTCCATGCGTCTCTTTTTACGTTCCAGCCGGTCAGGCCGCGCCGAATCGCGCCGCCAGGGCGACGCCGAAGGCAATCAAAGACAAAATCCCCGAAACCGTGTGTTTCCAGTGCGGGTGCCCGGCGCGGGCGTAGATGCGGCCATCGGCAAAGCCCATGAAGGCGCAGACCGCAAAGAAGATGATCAGGATATTGAGATCGCCATAGATCGTAAAAAACGCCGCCAGGATGGCAAAGGCCGTGTAGCGGTCGGCCATCACAAGGGGCAGCATTTCAAGGCGATGCGTGGTCTGGCGCAGGCCCTTTTCGGGATCCGACCAGAACGCATAGGCCAGCACGCCAAGGATCAGGACCGTGATCGCGCCAAGAATCGTGACCAGCAAGATCAGGCTCATTACCCGCCCCCCGCCCGCATCGCTGCCCGGGTCACCTGTCGATCTCGCCGAACACCACATCCAGGCTGCCGATGATCGCCGAACAATCGGCCAGCATGTGGCCTTTTGCCATCCAGTCCATCGATTGCAGATGCAGATAGCCCGGCGCGCGGATCTTGGCCTTGTAGGGCCGGTTGGTGCCATCGGCGATCAGATAGACGCCAAATTCGCCCTTGGGGGCCTCGATCGCGGCGTAAATCTCACCTGCCGGAACATGGAAGCCCTCGGTATAGAGCTTGAAATGGTGGATCAGCGCCTCCATCGAGGTCTTCATCTCACCGCGTTTGGGCGGGCTCAGCTTGCCCCGCGCCATTACCTCACCCTTGCCCTCGGGGGCGCGCAGTTTTTCAATCGCCTGATGCATGATCCGCAGGCTCTGGCGCATTTCCTCCATCCGGCAGAGATAGCGGTCATAGCAATCTCCGTTCTTGCCGACCGGAATCAGGAAATCAAATTCATCATAGCATTCATAGGGCTGCGCGCGGCGCAGATCCCAGGCCATGCCCGATCCGCGCACCATGACGCCGGAATATCCCCAATCCAGCGCATCCTGTTCCGAGACGATGCCGATATCGGCATTGCGCTGTTTGAAAATGCGGTTTTCCGTCAGCAACCCGTCGATATCACTCAGAACCTGTGGGAATTCATTGGCCCAGGTCTCGATATCATCCAGCAGATCGTCGGGCAGGTCCTGATGCACGCCGCCGGGCCGGAAATAGGCCGCATGCAGACGCGCGCCGCAGGCCCGCTCGTAAAAGATCATCAGTTTCTCGCGTTCCTCAAACCCCCAGAGAGGCGGCGTCAGCGCGCCCACATCCATCGCCTGGGTGGTGACGTTGAGAAGATGGTTCAGGATGCGCCCGATCTCGGAATACAGCACCCGGATCAGTGACCCCCGGCGCGGCACTTCGGTGCCGGTCAGCTTTTCGATGGCCAGGCACCAGGCATGTTCCTGGTTCATCGGGGCGACGTAATCCAGCCGATCGAAATAGGGCAGGTTCTGCAGATAGGTGCGGCTTTCCATCAGCTTTTCGGTGCCGCGATGCAGCAGCCCGATATGCGGGTCGCAGCGCTGGATAAGCTCTCCGTCCAGTTCCAGCACCAGCCGCAGCACGCCATGCGCCGCCGGGTGTTGGGGCCCGAAATTGATGTTGAAATTCCGGATCTTCTGTTCGCCTGTCAGGGCGTCCTCGAAGCCTTTGCCGCCATCCATCATGCCAGCGCCTCCATGTTATCCGTCCAGCGTTGCGGCAGCGTGTCCATACGCTGACGCAAGGCATCATATTGCGGGGTGAGCCAGGCCAGCGCGCGGGCCCGCTGTGTCTGGGTCATCTGCAGATCGGCACCCTCATGCACCCGGGCCTCCGGCCGCGCGGGGTGCGGCGCAAGGCCCAGAAAACCGCAGATCCGGTCCACGGTCTCGGGCTGAAAAAGGGTCTCATAGAACCCCAGAAACAGCGATTTCGGGTCCAGTGCCGCATCAATCCGCGCCAGCGTCGCGGCATAATCGCTGCGCGCCGCGATGGTCCGGTCCTGGCCCGACACCACCTTGTCCAGCAGCGCCGCCGCAGTTTCGGCCAAAGCGCCCGACCGGCGCGCCGCCGCCATGCGGATGTTCGACCACAGCCGGTCCAGCGGGTCGCGCATCAGATAGATGAACCGCGTCACCGGGGCCAGCCCCGCCATCCGGGTCAGCGTGGCCTGTGACACGGTGGCATAGGCCGGGGTGATATCGCCCACAACGCGGGCATCCCCCGCCGCCTCGGTCAGAAAACCGACATAGGCCGCATCAGAGGGGTCCGCGATCACATTCAGCCAGCGGTCATAGGCCCGGATCTCGCGCCGCAGCCGTTTATCCAGCCGCATGTCACCCGTGGGCAACCGCCCGGTCCGGCGCGCCTTTTCCTTTTGCATCCGGGCAATCTGGCGGTCGAACTTGCCGGTCTCGGATGTGTCGAAATAATGCAGCTCCTTGACCGCCGGCAACCGCACTTGCGGGTGCGCGGAAAGATAGCGGTAAAGCCAGGTGGTCCCCGCCTTGGCCGCGCCGATCCCGAAAAGAAGGGTTGCCTGATTCATCATCAGCCTTTCGCGGCTTCGGGCTTTTCGTCACCCGGAAGGATGTATTCGGCCCCTTCCCACGGGCTCATGAAATCGAACTGGCGATATTCCTGCACCAGGCTGACCGGCTCATAGACCACCCGTTTCAGGGCGTCATCATAGCGCACTTCGGTATAGCCGGTGGTCGGGAAATCCTTGCGCAGCGGATAGCCCTGAAACCCGTAATCGGTCAGGATCCGGCGCAGATCGGGATGGCCGGTAAACATCAGCCCATACATGTCGAATACTTCGCGCTCGAACCAGTTGGCCGCCGGGTAGACCCCGGTTATCGAAGGCACCATGTCGCTTTCGCGGACCTGGCATTTTACCCGGATGCGGTGATTTTGATACATCGACAGGAAATGCCACACCACATCGAACCGCTTTTCGCGCGACGGGTAATCGACGGCGGTAATATCGACCAGGGTCGAAAACTGGCAGGTTCGGTCGGTCTTGAGATATTCCATGAAGGCCGGGACCGAGGCCAAGGTGATCTCAGCGCTCAATTCGCCATGGGTCAGGTCGGTGCTGATCACGGCATCGCCCTGTTTCAGGGTGATGTGATCGGCCAGTTCGCGCAATGCGTCGTCGCTCATTGTTTCGCCTCCACCAGAACTTCGCTATGAAAACGCGCCTCGGCATCATAATCCAAAAAAAACGGGGCCATGACATCGGGGATCACGGCGCGCGCGGGTGCGGGTGCGGGTGCGTCACCGGCATAGCGTCGCACGGCATCCATGTCCTGCCATGACGTCATCACTGTCACCCGGCAAGGGTCTTTTTCGGTCTCGGCAAGAATCCGTATGCCGCGAAATCCGTCACCCGCCCGCATGCCGGGAAAGGCCCGCGCCCGGAACGTCTCAAGCCACGGCCCGATATCGTCACGTGCCATGTTCGCCTCCCAACTGCGGACAATCGAGCCGGTCATCGCGCGGCCGGTCATCGCGCGATCGTGCCGGTGCGGCGCATCTTGCGTTGCAGCTGAAGCAGACCGTAGAGCAGCGCCTCAGCCGTCGGCGGGCAGCCCGGCACATAGAGATCAACCGGCACGATCCGGTCGCAGCCGCGCACCACCGAATAGCTGTAGTGATAATAGCCGCCGCCATTGGCGCAGGATCCCATCGAGATCACATAGCGCGGTTCCGGCATCTGGTCATAGACCTTGCGCAGCGCCGGGGCCATCTTGTTGGTCAGGGTGCCGGCCACAATCATCACATCCGACTGGCGCGGGGACGCGCGCGGCGCGATGCCGAACCGTTCCGCGTCATAGCGCGGCATCGAGGTATGCATCATCTCGACCGCGCAACAGGCCAGGCCGAAAGTCATCCAGTGCAGCGACCCGGTGCGCGCCCAGTTGATCAGATCCTCAGAGGTGGTCAGCAGAAATCCCTTATCCTGCAATTCCGCGTTCAAGGCCTGTGTGGCAACCTCCGGGTCATGCCCGGCGGTATTGGCACCAGTTTGCACTTTTTCCGGAATCACTCCCATTCCAGCGCTCCCTTTTTCCACTCATAGGCAAAACCGATGGTCAGGACGGCCAGAAAGATCATCATCGACCAGAACCCCAGCATCGACATCTCGGGGAAGGCGACAGCCCAGGGAAACAGAAAGGCGATCTCGAGGTCGAAAATGATAAACAGGATGGCAACGAGGTAGAACCGCACGTCGAACTTCATCCGCGCGTCGTCAAACGCATTGAAGCCGCATTCATAGGCGCTGACCTTTTCCGGGTCCGGGTTGCGCACCGCCAGCACGGCAGCGGCAAGGAGAAAGACCAGGCCCAAAGCGATGGCAACGCCAAAAAACATCAAAACCGGCAGGTATTCCCGCAAAAGCTCGTCCATCGAGAGAGGCTCCTTTTTCCGCACGCATCGCGTGGCGTGGTATCGAGTTGTGGTTTAGCCCTGCCCCGTCGCGTGGTCAACCAAGCGCAGGCGCGGCAGATGGGCCATTTTGCGTGATTTCGCACCGGTGTTGTGCGCGCTCCGGTGGTTCCGAAAAACATTCGCTGCCAGAGCGGTGGAAAAACCCGGTCGGGCACCGCACGGCTCTGGCCGCGCGTCCGGCCGATCCGAAGTGCCAACCAAGCCGCTTCGAAGCGGCTTTCAACGCGGTTTCGAAACCGCGTCAAAAGGCGGTTGCAACCGCCTTTTCCCGTTGCGCCTGACCATGACAATGGGGCTTGAGGCTCACCCCCCGCGCGGCCAGATCACCGGAAACCAATCCTCGCGCAGCTTTTGGCCTGGCACCATGCCATGGCCCGGAAATGGCGGCGAGGTCGGCCCCGGACGCACCACATAGCGCGCATCATCACCCACCAGGCGCAGCGAAAACGCCCGCCTGCGTGCCGTGCCGGTATTGCCGCGCGCGCCGTGCAGCGTGGCGAAATGAAATGCCACCGCATCGCCCGGCTGCATCGCCCATTCCAGCACCTCCATGCCCATGGCATCTGGATCCGGCACCGGGATATAGGCCCCGTCATCGGGATAGAAGGCATCCTCCTTCAACCACCGCGTTGGCAGCACCGGTTTCGGCCAGCGATGCGACCCGGCCACAAGCCGCAGCGTGGCGCGGCCCACCGGGTCCAAAGGCGACCAGAAACTGACGCTCTGACGGCCTTCGACAAAATAATAGGGGCCATCCTGATGCCAGGGCGTGGGTCTCAATGTGCCCGGTTCCTTGACCAGCACGTGATCGTGAAACAGCTGCACCGTTTGCGACCCCATCAACTGCGCCGCGACCTGCGCCACCGGGCTATCGCGGATCACCTCTTCGAATTCGTCGATCCGGGTCCAGTTGCAGTAATCGTCGAAAAACCGCCCGCCCTCGTCGGCCAGCAGATTTTCGGCCGCATAAGGCCCGGGGTCGTCCATATTGCGCGCAACGCCTTTGCGCAGCACCTCGACATGATCCGCGAACAGCCCCTTGATCAGCACCGCCCCATCGCGGGCATAGGCGTGGATCTGGCCTTGGGTGACGTTGACAGATATGGCGCGATCCTCTGAATTGAGCCTTGCCGACAAGAGAACGCCAAGCCCGCGCCAAGGACAAGGGGCCGGTTTGCGGCTCAGCCAAACCCCACAAACAACGCCGCCGCCAACATGGCACCGGTCACCGGTGCCCAGAGCCGCCGCTCAGCCCGCGATGGCGTTGCCAGATTGGCCAGAAAACTGAGCCCCGTCAGCGCCACAGCCAACCAGAACCCCAGGCCCGGCGCATCGCGGACCAACCCCACCCGCGCCAGCACGGCCCATGCCATCGCCCCCAGAACCACCGCCTGCAAAACCGCCAGCGCCCGCATTTTGGCGGGCAACCTGCCGCGATAGAGCCCGCCAATGCTCAGGTGCCCCCAAGGGGCCCCCGCCGCCAGCGCCAGTTGAAACAGCGCCGCAATGCCAGCCAGTCCGGCATAAAGCCACGCAACAAGCGCGCTCACCCCTGCCCCCATCCCGGTTTGCGCTTGTCGAAAAACGCGGCAATCCCTTCGCGCGCCTCCTCGCTTTCCCACCGCTCCACCAGCGCATCAATGGTCATGGCAACGGTGGCCTCATCGACCCGCGGCTCCAGCCGGGCCACCAGCGCCTTGGCCTCGGCCACCGCCCCCGGCGCGCAGGCCAGATAGGGCATCACCTCGGCCTCGACCGCCATGTCCAGATCATCGACCGGCACCGCGCCCGCCAAAAGCCCCAGATCGACCGCCTCCGCGGCCTCGAAGATCCGGGCTGACATGAACACACGCCGCGCCCGCGCCGCGCCCATGCGTGCCACGACATAAGGCCCGATGGTGGCCGGGATCAGTCCCAACCGGGTTTCGGTCAGCCCGAATTTCGCGCCCTTGACGCCGATGGCGGCATCGCAGACCGACATCATGCCGATGCCGCCACCAAAGGCCTGGCCCTGGATCCGCCCGATCAGAGGCTTCGCCATCCGGTCCAGCGCCCCCAGCATCGCCGCCAGTTTCTGCGCCCCGGCGGCCCGCGTCGCGGCGTCGGCTGCCATCTGGTCGCGCATCCAGCCCAGATCACCGCCGGCACAAAAACTGCGCCCCGCCCCGGTCAGCACCACAACCCGCACCGCCGGGTCACGGCCCAAGCGATCGGCTGCCGCCGTCAGCTCGGCAATCATCTGCGCGTTCAGCGCGTTATGCGTGTCGGGCCGGTTCAATGTCAGCGTGGCAATTCCCAGATCGTTGACGTAAATCTCTATGGTTTCCATAAGGTTACCCCTCCCGCATTGCGCGTGCCATCCCGGCGGCCTGGCGGATCACCGCCATATCCAGCCCGGTCTCATATCCCAGATCCGCCAGCCGTGCCGCCACCGCCCCGGTCGCGACATTGCCCGCCGCCCCCGGCGCATAGGGGCAGCCGCCCAGCCCGCCAACCGCGGCATCAAACACCCGCAATCCGCGCGCCAGCGAGACCTCGATATTGTCCAGCGCCCGGCCGCTCGTGTCATGAAAATGCCCGGCCAGCTGCGCGGCGGGCATCTCCTGCAACACGCGCGCCAGCATGGCATCGACCCGGTCCGGCTGGCCCCGTCCGATGGTGTCGCCAAGCGAGATCTCATAACAGCCCATATCGCGCAGCGCGGCGGCAACGGCGGCGACCTGATCGGGGCTGACCGGCCCGTCATAGGGGCATTCGACGACGCAGGAGATATAGCCGCGCATCGCAATACCATCGGACCTTGCGGCCGCGGCCACGGGGCGGAACCGCTCCAGGCTTTCGGCAATGGTGGCGTTCAGATTGGCGCGCGAAAACCCTTCCGAGGCCGAGCCGAATATCGCAATCTCATCGGCCCGCGCCGCTTTGGCAGCCTCATAGCCGCGCATATTCGGCGTCAGCGCGGCATAAGATACCCCCGGCGCGCGGGTGATCCCGGCCAGAACCTGCGCCCCGTCCGCCATCTGCGGCACCCATTTCGGACTGACGAAACTGGCCACTTCGATGCGCCTAAACCCCGCGCCGCTCAGACAATCCACCAGTGCGATCTTTGCCGAAGTCGGGATGGCGCGCTGTTCGTTCTGCAACCCATCGCGCGGCCCGACCTCGAATATCTCGACGCGTTCCATCACTCCGCCTCCCAGGGGGCATAATAGTCGCGCGTATACAGCCGGGCTTCCTCATCGGGGATCGGGGTGGCGGCAATAAAACCGGGCCGCGCCGTGATCCGGTCATACCAGGCAACCAGGGCCGGAAACGGCGCAATCAGGGCGAAATGGCGCGCCATGTAGATGGCCTGCCCGACCGAGATATCAGCGGCCGAAAAGCCGCCATCCAGCAGATAGTCCCGGCCCTGCAACCGCGCCTCCACCGCCGCGTAGCATTTCTCGATCCGGCGCGCCTCGATCTTCATCACCACCGGGCTGCGCATGGCGTCCTCAAACAGCGCCACATGCTGCTGCGTCAGGCTGGCGACATGCTGGCTGATGGTTTCCGCGAAATGCACATGGATCAGCCAATCGGCGCGCTCAGGGTGGTCTGGCGCACGACCCAGCCCGGCCTCGGGGAAGCGTTCGCACAGGATCTCGGTGATGGCACCGGTTTCCCAGTAACTGCGCCCGTCCATCTCCAGCGCCGGCACCCGGCCAACCGGGTTCAAGGCCAGAAATTCGGCGCTGCGAAGGGTCTTGTCAAAGGGCCAGGTCTGGAGCTCGAACGGCACGCCCAGCTCATGCAGCAACCACAGCGTGCGCATCGAGCGGCTCTGCGCCACGTGATGCAGCCGGATCATGGCGCACCCTCACCATTCGGCAAACCCTGCGCGAAAGCCCCGGCGCAACTCATGCCTCATCCTCCAGCTTGATCAGGGGCGCGCCCGCCTCCACCTGCGCGCCAGCGGTTACCAGCACCTCCTCGACCACGCCATCGCGCGCCGCGCTCAGCGTATGTTCCATCTTCATCGCTTCCAGAATCGCCAGCCGATCACCCTGCACCACCGACTGTCCCGGTTTTACAAATACCGCCTTCACCAACCCTGGCATCGGGGCCTCAATCACGCCCGCCCCGGCCCCGGCCTCGACCGCAACATCCAGAGGGTCGATCAGATCAAAGCCATAGGCATTGCCCCAGAACACGCTCAGCGCCTGGTCATGGCGCACAAGATTGACGGATACCGGCGCGCCGTCGATCCGCCAGCGCGGCCCATCCCTGTGCACGATATGGACCGCGTCGCCGATCGCAACCCGAAACTGTCCCGCCGCCAGCGTCTCGATCTCTGCCGTCAGAATCTCGCCGCGATACCCCAGCGCCACGCTTTGCCGCAATGGCTGCCACAGGGCAAAGCCCTGCAAGGCATCGTCCCCCTCATGCAGGCCCAAAGCGCCCAGGGCCGCAAGTGACCGAGCCCGCGAACAGGCTACAGGCTCTGCCGCCAACACATCCAGGTCACGCGCGATCAAACCGGTATCGACCGCGCCGGCCGCAAAGCCTTCATGCCGGGTCAGCGCCCGCAGAAAGGCCAGATTGGTAACCGCCCCGGCAACTTCGGTGCGCGACAGCGCCCGCTCCATCTGTTGCAACGCCACGCCGCGCGTCGCCCCATGAGTGATGATCTTGGCAATCATCGGGTCATACCAGGGGCTGATACTATCGCCTTGGCGCACGCCGGTATCAGCCCGCACGCCTTCGGGAAATACCAGATGCTCCAGACGCCCTGTTGCGGGCAGAAACCCCTTCGGGACATCCTCGGCGTAAAGCCGCGCCTCGAACGCATGGCCGGTGATCGTCAGATCACCCTGTGCGCAGGGCAAGGCCTCGCCCGCGGCCACCCGCAACTGCCATTCGACCAGATCGACCCCGGTGATGGCCTCGGTCACGGGATGCTCGACCTGCAACCGCGTGTTCATCTCCATGAACCAGAACCGGTCCGGGCGCAGCCCATCCGAGCCATCGACAATGAATTCAACCGTGCCCGCGCCACAATAACCGATGGCCTCGGCCGCCCGCACCCCGGCCGCCCCCATCGCTTCGCGC
This sequence comes from Alterinioella sp., assembly GCF_058343375.1. Lineage (NCBI taxonomy): Bacteria > Pseudomonadati > Pseudomonadota > Alphaproteobacteria > Rhodobacterales > Paracoccaceae > Alterinioella > Alterinioella sp. Next base: position 3,102 of record NZ_JBTUJH010000064.1, on the reverse strand, counting down.
ATCTCAGGAGTCATGCCGGGAGCCGGGGCCTCCTCGATCACCTTCTGATGGCGCCGCTGAAGCGAACAATCGCGCTCAAACAGATGCACCGCGCGGGTGCCATCGCCAAAAACCTGCACCTCGATATGACGCGGCTTTTGCACATATTTCTCAATCAATACGGCATCATTGCCAAAGGCGGTCCGGGCCTCGCCCATGGCGCTGGCCAGCGCATCGGCAAAATCCGCGGGGCTCTCGACCTTGCGCATCCCCTTGCCGCCACCGCCCGCGACGGCCTTGATCAGCACCGGATAGCCTATGGTATCAGCCGCCCCCGACAGATGCTCCGGGTCCTGGTTCTTGCCGTGATAGCCCGGTACCACCGGCACACCCGCCGCCTCCATCAGCACCTTGGCCGCATCCTTCAGGCCCATCTTGCGAATGGCGTCGCCCGAGGGGCCGATAAAGACCAGCCCCGCCGCCGCAACCGCGTCCACAAAATCGGGGTTCTCGCTCAAAAACCCATATCCGGGATGGATCGCATCGGCCCCTGTGTCCAGAGCCGCCTGAATGATCACATCACCGCGCAAATAGCTGTCGGCCGGGGCCGAGCCCCCGATATGGACCGCCTCATCGGCCAGTTCCACATGGGCCGCGCGCGCATCGGCATCAGAATAGACCGCAACCGTGCGCACCCCCATGCGGGCCGCCGTCGCCATCACCCGACAGGCAATCTCGCCCCGGTTCGCAATCAGGATCTTGGCAAACATCGCGCACCCTCCTTGGGGCCGGAGCGATCCAACCCCTTCTTCTTTGCAAAAATACTCCGGGGTGCGCGAGGGGCTGGCCCCTCGCTGCCGCCCTCTGACCACACACCGCCCCGCGAACAGGGAGCGGTAAAAGAATTTTCCGGAAAATTCTTCGCCTCCCCCCTCACGCGTAATCCTCCACCACCCGGAACCGCTCGCACATGATCTCCATGTCGTCGCTGAACCCGCCCGAGCGGGCGAAATACGCCTTGTAGGCCTTGCGCCAATGCGCCAGATCGCGGAACTCGCCCTGTGCCGCCACAAATTCCTCGTCCATCGCATCAAACCGGCGGCTGGATACCTCAACCGTTTCCAGCATCAGCGCGGGTGTCCCGTCCCAGTTCAGCGCAACATCGCGCCGCCCGACAACCGGCAGCACATCGCCATCCCCGGTATAGACGCGCATCGCCTCGCAGGTGGCCGATTTACTGCCAGCCCGGACCAGCCAGAGGATATGTTCACATAATGACTGACTGTCGCCAAACCGAAAGGTCTCGGCCTCGGGATTGGCGTCGATGATCTCTTGCAGGGTCTGTTTCGGCATCCGGTTTCCTATCTCGTATATGCACAGGGTGTGTACGGGGGGTGCACGCCTGGTGCATAGCCCGTTTTCACATCCGAAAGACGCCAAACCGCGTCTCCTCAATGGGTGCATTCAGAGCCGCAGACAGCGACAGGAACAGCACCTCACGGGATTTTCGCGGATCGATCACGCCATCATCCCAAAGCCGCGCCGAAGCATAGAGCGGGTGCGACTGCCGCTCGAACATCTCGACCGTCGGGCGCTTGAATTCCTCTTCTTCCTCGGCTGACCATGCCTGCCCGGCCCGCGCCAGCGCATCGCGTTTCACACTTGCCAGAACGCCCGCCGCCTGCGCCCCGCCCATCACCGAGATCCGGCTGCCTGGCCAGGACCACATGAACCGGGGTTGATAGGCGCGCCCGGCCATGCCGTAATTTCCGGCCCCGAACGAGCCGCCCACCACCATGGTGATCTTGGGCACCGATGTCGTTGCCACCGCCGTCACCATCTTGGCCCCGTGGCGCGCGATGCCTTCATTTTCATATTTCCGCCCGACCATGAATCCGGTGATATTCTGAAGGAAAACCAACGGGATAAACCTCTGGCTGCACAGTTCGACAAAATGCGCAGCCTTTTGCGCGGCTTCCGAAAACAGCACGCCATTATTGGCGATGATACCGACAGGGCAGCCCATGACATGGGCAAATCCCGTCACCAAAGTCTCGCCAAAGCGCGGCTTGAATTCATCGAACCGAGAGCCATCGACCACCCGTGCAATCACTTCGCGGATGTCATAGGGCGTGGTCAGGCTGGCGGGCACGACGCCAAGCAAATCATCGGGGTCATAGGCCGGATCCTCCGGGGTCTGCCATTGCACGCTGGCAGGTCTGGCCCGGTTCAGCGACTGCACCGCGCGCCGCGCCAGCGCCAGCGCGTGGGTGTCATCCTCGGCCAGATAATCCGCCACACCTGAAGCCCGTGTATGCACATCGCCGCCGCCCAGATCTTCCGAAGTCACCACCTCGCCGGTTGCGGCCTTGACCAGCGGCGGCCCGGCAAGGAAAATCGTTCCCTGTTCGCGCACGATGATCGTCACATCCGACATCGCCGGAACATAAGCCCCGCCAGCCGTGCACGACCCCATCACGACAGCGATCTGCGCGATGCCCTTGGCGCTCATTCGGGCCTGATTATAGAAGATCCGGCCAAAGTGATCGCGGTCGGGAAAGACCTCATCCTGATTGGGCAGATTGGCCCCGCCGCTATCGACCAGATAGATGCAGGGCAGATTGCATTCCTCGGCAATTTCCTGCGCGCGCAGGTGTTTCTTGACCGTGATCGGGTAATAGGTGCCGCCCTTTACCGTGGCATCGTTGCAGACAACCATGACCTCCTGGCCATGCACCCGGCCCACGCCGGTAATGACCCCGCCACATGGCGCGGCATTGTCATACATGTCATGGCCCGCCGTGGCCCCCACCTCCAGGAATGGGCTGCCGGGATCGAGCAGATTGGCCACCCGGCGGCGTGGCAGCATCTTGCCACGCGATTCGTGCCGCGCGCGGGATTTTTCGCCGCCACCCATGCGCGCCGCACCGGCGGCCTCGCGGATCACATCCAGCGCGGCCAGATGCGCAGCCCGATTGGCCTTGGCGGCGTCGCTGCCCGCAATGAAGGAGGATTTCAGTTTCATTTCAGATCCCGGTCCAGATGTTACAGTTTCAGATCCCGCCTCAGTTCCCGCAAGGGCGTTCGGCTATCCCATCGCCCCCATCATTTCGCGCCCCACCA
>NZ_JBTUJH010000063.1:0-17377 GCF_058343375.1 Alterinioella sp. | reverse complement strand
CTGCGTAAAGAAGAACGTCATCAACAGCGCCGAGATATGGGCCCCGTCGACATCGGCATCGGTCATGATGATGATTTTTTCATAGCGCAGATCGTCGATCGAAAACTTGGCCCCCATGCCGACGCCCATCGCCTGACACAGGTCCGAGATCTCGGCGTTCTGGTTCATCTTGTTCGAGGCCGCGCCCAGAACATTCAGGATCTTGCCGCGCAGGGGCAACAGCGCCTGGGTCTTGCGATTGCGCGCCATCTTGGCCGAGCCGCCGGCGCTGTCGCCTTCCACGATGAACAATTCCGTCCCGTCGCGGGCCGAGTTGGAACAATCGACCAGCTTGCCGGGCAGGCGCAGCCGTTTGGTGGCCGATTTGCGCGCGGTCTCTTTTTCCTGCCGCCTGCGCAGCCGTTCCTCGTCCCGCAGCACCAGAAAATCAAGGATCGCGCCCGCCGGCTTGGTATCGGAGGCCAGCCAATTGTCGAAATGGTCGCGCACCGCGCCCTCGACCAGCCGCGCGGCCTCGGCGGTGGCCAGCCGGTCCTTGGTCTGGCCGACAAATTCAGGCTCGCGGATGAAACACGAGACCAGCGCGCAGCCCCCCGTCAGCAGATCGTCGCGGGTAATCTGCGCCGCCTTGCGGTTGCCGACCAGCTCGCCATAGGCCCGGATCCCCTTCAGGATCGCGGTCCAGAACCCGGCCTCATGGGTGCCGCCCTCGGGCGTCGGCACGGTGTTGCAGTAAGATTGCAGGAACCCGTCGCGCGACGGCGTCCAGTTGATCGCCCATTCGACCTTGCCCGGCGTGTTGAAGCGCTCCTTGAACCCCACGGTGCCGGCAAAGGGCGCATCGGCATAGGTCGAGGCCCCCCCCAGCGTTTCGCGCAGATAATCCGACAGCCCGCCGGGAAAGTGGAAACTGGCCTCGCGCGGCGTCTCGCCATCATCAATTGCCGATTTCCAGCGAATCTCGACGCCGGAAAACAGATAGGCCTTTGAGCGCACCATCTTCAGCATCCGGGCCGGTTTGAACCGGTGATGCCCGAATATCTGCTCATCGGCATGAAAGGTCACCGATGTGCCACGCCGGTTGGGGGCCGGGCCCACCGCCTGCACCGGGCCTTGCGGAATCCCGCGCGAAAATTCCTGCGCGAACAGCTCGCGGTTGCGGGCCACTTCAACGCGCAGATGATCCGACAGCGCATTGACCACCGACACGCCGACACCATGCAACCCGCCCGAGGTCTCATAGGTATCGCCGGAAAACTTGCCGCCCGAATGCAGCGTGCACAAGATCACCTCCAACGCCGATTTACCGGGGAATTTCGGGTGCGGATCGACCGGAATACCACGGCCATTATCGCGGATGGTGACGGAATGATCGGCGTGCAGCTCCACCTCGATGCGGCTGGCATGCCCGGCCACGGCCTCATCCATCGAATTGTCCAGCACTTCAGCCACCAGATGATGCAACGCGCGCTCATCGGTGCCGCCAATATACATGCCGGGGCGTTTGCGGACGGGTTCCAGCCCCTCCAGCACCTCGATCGAGGATGCGTCATAGCCCCCGACATCCGTTACCGGGGAAAGAAGATCATCGGCCATCAGTTCTGCTCTATATTGTGTTTTGCCCGCCACATTAGAGCAGATTTGGGGCAGAGGGAATAGGCCGATTGCCCCCCGCGCCCCGCTTTCAGCCTGAGATCAGGCCGGCATTATAGGCCTCGACGCCAATGATGACGGGCTCGCTGCCAGAACCCTGAACCTCGATCTGGGCGGGCGGGTGGCCCCAGGCAGCGGCGCTGGTATCGGCGGAGCCGGTGCCGCCGGCCGCACCGGGCAGGATATTGAGCCGCACGCCGCCGCGATACTCATCGAAACTGGCTCCATTGCTGGGTGAAAAGCTGCCATCGGCCCCGACATAGACGCCAAGGCGGCCGCGGTTGATACCGCCCTCGCCGCGCAGCCGCACGGTGCCATCCCCATCTACCAGAACATGCAGCGAAAAACCCGGAACACTGATTGAAAAGCCCGAATTGAGGCCCGGAATCAGAATGCCATATTCGGGGAACTCCTCCTGACAATTATAGCTGGTGGGATAGGGCTGCCCGGCCCGGCAAGCCAACAGCGCTGAAGCGCTTTCCATCTCGCAGGTGACCCGCATCAGCCCGCCGATAATCCCGCCCGGGCAGATATTTGCGCAGCCGAAATCGACACTGCACTGGTTTTGCAACTGCCGAAGATAGGGCGCGGCGACGCCGGGCAGGGCGGCGGCGGTAACGCGCAGCGCAGGCCCGTTGGGGTCCAGCAGATGGGCCCGCGCCAGCGCCCGTGCCGCGCCTTCGACATCACCCGCAGCACTGCGCGAACGGGCAAGATTGGTCCAGTAAAGCGCCTCATCGGCGGCAAATTCCGTGGCCCGTTCGCCCGCGGCGATGGCCTCCTGCAAGCGGCCTGTCGCGCGCGCGGCATTGCCCAGATTGTTCTGGATCGCGGCGCGGTCAGGGGCCAGTTCGGCGGCCCGGGCGGCGGTGAAATAGGCCGCATCAAGCCAGGCCGGATCGCTGCCCTCGGGGTCGTTTTCATAGGTTTGCAGCAACATCACCGCGAAATTGTTCAGTGAGGCCGGATCGTCGGGCTCCAGCGTGGAATCATAGCCAAAGAACCAGGCCGCGCGGTCGAAATGGCGCCGACCATACAGCAGATGGCCCAGCGTGGCACCGGTCACGCCGGCGGGCAGATCGGCCAAAAGCGCGCTGAACTCCTCGGTCTCGCCAGGCTCGAACCGGCCGCCCAGGCTGGCCAATGCGGCACCGATGGGGCTGTCGCCGGGCGCGCCGGCGACCACGTCTGGCACCGCCGGGGGATCGGCCGGGGCCGGGGCAGCGGTGGGGGCAGGGGGCGGGGCAGGGTCCGGTGGCGGGGAATTTGCGGGCTTGGTGTCTGTCACCACAGGAATGTCGGGCAGTTTCTGGGCCGCAAGCGGCGATATGGTGCCAAATTGAATGATACCGGCAAGGGCCATGAGGAACACAACACGGCAAGTCATGAGGTTTCTCCTTCGTCCGGATCATAGCGCAAAAAGCGCCAACCGTCCATTTCCAGCGGTTTGCATGATCTCTCTGGCACCCGTCTCGCGCAGGCCGGCGGGTGCGAGAGAGCGCGAAAGAGTGCGAGAGGGAAAGACAGGTGCCAACCAATCGCGGCCGCCGATCGGGGGGCGCGACAGGGGCCCGCGCCCGGTTTGCGAGGCAGGGCAGGGACATGGCGGCCATATTGCACGGAATATCAAAGACATATTGATGCCGATCAAGGACAGCAGCTGTGCCGGCATGACAGTATCGCCCGGAATATATCGCAACAGGAGACCCTGCATGAACGAAACCGGCCCCCCCGCACCCGACAAGACCAACGGACCCGTCAGCACCGAGGCCAGAACGACAACTCCGGACTTTCCCACCGTGACGCCCGACGCCATCCGGCACGGGTTTGAGACCGGCAACTACCCCTATCAGACAAAACTGGGTCGGCGCGAATACGAGGCGGAAAAGGCCCAGTTGCAGGCCGAGCTTCTCAAGGTCCAGCATTGGGCGCAGGAAACCGGGCAGAAATTTGTGTTGCTGTTCGAGGGCCGCGATGCCGCCGGCAAGGGCGGCACCATCAAACGCTTCACCGAACATCTCAACCCGCGCTTTGCCCGGGTCGTGGCCCTGAACAAGCCCAGTGATCGCGAACGCGGGCAATGGTTTTTCCAGCGCTATATCGACCACCTGCCAACCGCCGGTGAAATGGTGTTCTATGACCGGTCCTGGTATAATCGCGCCGGTGTCGAACGGGTGATGGGCTTTTGCGAGCCGACCCAGTATCTCGAATTCATGCGCCAGACGCCGGAACTGGAACGGATGCTGACGCGCTCGGGGATCCAGCTCTATAAATACTGGTTCTCGGTCACCCAGGAAGAACAGAAACGCCGCTTTGACTCGCGCGCCACCGATCCGCTGAAACGCTGGAAACTGTCACCCATCGACAAGGCCAGCCTCGATAAATGGGACGATTACACCGAAGCGAAAGAGGCGATGTTCTTCTACACCGACACCGCCGATGCGCCCTGGACCATCGTCAAATCCAATGACAAGAAACGCGCCCGGCTGAACACCATGCGCCATTTCCTGTCAACGCTGGATTACCCCGACAAGGACCATGCCGTCGCGCAGCCCCCTGATCCGCTGATCACCGGGCGGGCCAGCCATGTGGTCCATGCCGCCGAACATATCCTGGGCGCATCCCTGCATCCCGACCAGCGGCGCGGAGGTTAGGGTCAGGACCCAAGCGCCACACGGTAAAACGGCGCGCCACCGAGGGGTGAGGCGCGCCGTTCCTGCTGTCTCTTCCCCCAGGCAGGGGCAGAGCATTCCACGCGGGTCAGATGACCAGGATCTCGCCGACAGTCTCGGCGCTGATGATATTGCGCTGGACCGCGACCGAGGCCACGGCAACCAGCTCGGCGATCTCGGCATCGGTCAGAGTGCCGTCATTGAATTGCAGCAGCCCAGTCTCCAGCGCGCTCAGGATCTCGGCATTGGTCATCTCATTGGCGATGCCGAAATAGATCTCGGCATTGGCCTCGGTGACCATTCCGAGATCATAAAGGGCGTTGAAATCCGACGATCTGAACTGCACAAACGCGTCCGACACCTGTTGCGTGCGCAATTGCGCCTCAAGCTCCGAGGCCAGATTGGCAATCCCGTCTTCCACCACGGCCGTCGCGGCCAGCGCCATACCCGTCACCGCAGCCGTCAGCACGACCCAGTCAACGGTGATCGCACCGCTCTCGCTGCTCAGAAATTGACGAAAATTGGACACAATTGTTGCGCCTTTGCTGGGATTTCCACGAGCCGCATATATCGCCCCTGAATATGGCGCGATTATGGCGTAAAAGCCATATTTTGTTGCGACAATGCGGTTCCAATTTGGAAACGATGCCGTCGGGCCGGTGCCGCAGCAGGGCAAGAATTCCGGACTTGGCAGCGCTGCCACGGCACTGTAGCGCTTGGCGATGAACCGTTTTTCCCACCATCTGCGCCAGACCTGGGCCCTGGCCCTGCCACTGGTTGGCAGCCATCTGGCGCAGATATCGATCGGGCTGACCGATACGGTCATGCTGGGCTGGTATGGCATCAGCGAGCTTGCCGCCGTGGGGCTGGCCAGCATGTTCTTCTTCGTGCTGTTTCTGCTCGGCTCGGGGTTCGGCAAGGCGGTGATGCCGCTGGTCGCTGCCGCCACCGCCAGGGGGGACACCATCCAGGTCCGCCGGGCCACGCGCATGGGGATCTGGATCTCGACCCTCTTCGCGGTCGCCACCTTGCCGCTGTTCTGGTTCTCCGGCCCGGTCTTTCTGGCTCTGGGTCAGGAAACCCAGGTCGCGGCCAATGTGCAGGATTATCTGCGGATCGTGGGCTGGTCGATGCCGGCGGCGCTTTTGGTCATGGTGCTGGCCAGCCATCTCAGCGCGCTCGATCGGGCCCGGGTGCTGCTCTGGGTCACCATTGCCGGGGCGCTGGTGAATGTGGCCGTCAACTGGGTGCTGATCTTCGGCAATTTCGGCGCGCCCGAACTTGGCCTGCGCGGCGCGGCTTTCGCCTCGGTCTCGACCAATTTCGCCATGGCGCTGATGCTGGCGCTCTATGCCGCCTTCGGGCGCGGCATGCGCGGCTATGCGCTGTTTGCCCGGATCTGGCGCGCCGACCCGGAAGCCGCAGCCCAGGTCTTTCGCCTCGGCTGGCCGATCGGCCTGACCATGCTGGCCGAGGTCGGTCTCTTTGCCGCCAGTTCGGTCATGCTGGGCTGGATCGGAGAGGTGCCGCTGGCGGCCCATTCCATTGCGCTGCAAATCACGTCGATCACCTTCATGGTCCATATCGGCATCGCTTCCGCGGCGACCGTGCGCGCCGGCAATGCGATCGGCCGGGGCGATCATGGCGCGCTGCGCCAGGGCGCGCTGGCGGCCTGCTTTTTATCGGGCATCATGGTGGCCATGACCATCCTTGCCTTCCTCCTGATCCCCGGCCCGATGATCCGCCTCTTTGTCGATCCGACCGACCCGGCGCTGGCCGCAATCCTGGCGCTGGCGACCGGCTTTCTGGCGGTCGGCGCGCTGTTTCAACTGGCCGATGCGGCGCAGGTGCTGGCGCTTGGCCTGCTGCGCGGCGTGCAGGATACCCGCACGCCGATGATCCAGGCGATGCTGGCCTATTGGGTCGTGGGCCTGCCCGCCGCCTATTACCTGGGCTTCAAGGTCGGGCTTGGCGGCAATGGCGTCTGGCTTGGCCTGGTCATCGGTCTCAGCCTGGCGGCGCTGATGATGATGACCCGGTTCTGGCGCGGCCCGGGCCGCCAGACCTAGCACAGCTTCTTTGCGCGTCAAATTTCCCCGCCCATTGCCCGGCCAGGCGGCGCAGGCCGCCGAAAGCGGAGGCTGCACCCCCCGCGTCCTCGAAGTAACGCATCGGCAGAAACGTTACCTCTCACCGCATCAGCGCATCCAGAACCCGCGCCCAGGACCGGATCCCCTTGTGAAAGCTCTCCAGGTCATATTTCTCATTCGGCGAATGCAGCCCGTCATCATCCTTGCCAAAGCCTGCCAACAGCGCATCCATGCCCAAAATCTCCTTGAAATAGGCCGCAATCGGGATCGACCCGCCACAGCCGATATAGGCCGCAGGCCGGGGCCATTCCTGCGACAGCGCCGCGCGCGCCTTCTCGAAGGCCGGGTGGCGCGTGTCCATGATTGCCGCCAAGCTCGCCAAATTCCACCGTGCAATCGGCCGGCATCCGCGCCCGGACCCAGGCCCGGAAACGGGCACTCACCGCCGCCGGATCCTGGCCCTCGACCAGCCGGAAACTGACCTTGGCGGTGGCGCGCGCGGGCAACACGGTCTTGAACCCGGCCCCGCTATAGCCGCCCGCGATACCATTGATCTCAGCCGTCGGACGCGACCAGATCATCTCCAGCCCCGACCGGCCCGCCTCTCCTCGCCAATCGACCGGCTGCACATCGTAATGGCCGTAGAACAACACATGCGGCCCGGCACCTGCCGAATGCGCCACCACCATCGGATGGCCTTGCGTCTGGCGTTTCGAGGCGTCAAAGCCAAGCGATGTCAGCTCCGCGACCAGCCAATCGCCGGCATGGGCCGGATCGGTCGAGATCGAGGGGATCCGCAGCACCCCCCCCCGTCCAGAGCCGCCCCGCCCTTGCCAGTTTCATCTTGGCCAAAATACCTCAATCCAAGCCTCACCCCGGGCGCGGACATCGCCATGAAGCGAACCCGCGCCGCCCCGCAACCTGCCCAATACAGGCGCAAACCCCCGCCGCAATCCTCCCGGCCCTCACATTCGCGTTGTCGATATTGCCGCCGCCTTGCAGGTCTTGTATTCCAGCCCGGTCGCGTAAATCCGCCCGCCGCTGCCACGGAGTTTCATTGATGTCTGTTTTCAACCCCATCCGCATGGCCATTTTCGCCCTGACCACCTTGGCCATCGCGGCCCCCGCCCTGGCTCAGGATCTGCCAAACCTGCGCGAGGCAAGGCGGCTGGTCTTCGCACAGCGCGGCGCGGTAGAGGGCGAGGTGATCCCGCATCCCAGCCTGTCCGCCAGCGATCTGGCGATTCTCGAACAATTGGTGCAGACCCAGAGATACTACGCCGCCGTGGCCATCGCACCCGATCTGGGGCTGGCCTCGCCGGCCACCATCGCGGCGGCAAACTACCATGATGAAGACAATGCCCGCATCGCCGCACTTGCCGCCTGCAATGCGGCGCGCGTCGATGCCGAAGGGGCTGATGATACAGCCGATGCCGCCGATACCGCCGATACCGCCGTTGCCGACGCGGCCGAATGCGTGGTGGTTCTGGTGATCCGCCCCGAAGGCTGGCAGCCGGGCCGCGCCCTGCAGCTCAATTCCGAGGCCAGCGCCGCGCTGCGCCGCGACTTTCGCCGCATCGGGCGCGGGCGCGTGATGGCGATCTCCGACAGCACCGGCAATTGGGGCATGGGCGTGGGTGAGGCGGCCGCGCTGGCCGATTGCGGCCAGACCGATTGTCGCGCAGTTGTGAGAAATTGAGGCAAGACAGGCCCCCTTGATCCATGTCATTGTTGCGGGCGCGGCAAATTGTAACTTGCAGCAGACCGGCCCAAGGGCCTAATCACATATCGGTCGGGGCAATCGCAACCGCTCCGATCCGCCATATCCAGCCGCGCCCTTCGGGCCGCTCACGATCCGGCCCGAAGCAGGAGACGACCCAGTGAATTACGATGCCGCGCTCGACACTGCCCTCAATCGCCTGCATCAGGAGGGCCGCTACCGCACGTTCATTGATATCGAACGCCGCCGCGGCCATTTCCCGCATGCGGTCTGGACCCGGCCCGATGGCAGCAAGCAGGACATCACCGTCTGGTGCGGCAATGATTATCTCGGCATGGGCCAGCACCCGGTGGTTCTGGCCGCGATGCAAAAGGCCCTGAATAATGCCGGCGCAGGTTCGGGCGGCACCCGCAACATCTCGGGCACCACGGTCTATCACAAGGCGTTGGAGGCCGAGCTGGCCGATCTGCACCACAAACAGGCGGCGCTGCTCTTTACCTCGGCCTATATCGCCAATGACGCCACGCTCAGCACCCTGCCGAAACTGTTTCCCGGCCTGATCATCTATTCCGATGCGCTGAACCATGCCTCGATGATCGAAGGCGTGCGCCGCAATGGCGGGGCCAAACGCGTGTTCCGCCATAATGACCTGGATCACCTGCGCGCGCTGCTGGCGGCCGATGATCCCGCCGCGCCCAAGCTGATCGCCTTCGAATCGATCTATTCGATGGATGGTGATTTCGGCCCGATCGCCGAGATCTGCGACCTGGCCGATGAATTCGGCGCGCTGACCTATCTTGATGAGGTCCATGCCGTCGGCATGTATGGCCCGCGCGGCGGCGGCATTGCCGAACGCGATGGGCTGCTGGACCGGATCGACATCATCAACGGAACGCTGGCCAAGGCCTATGGCGTGATGGGCGGCTTTATCACGGCCTCGGCGAATATGGTCGATGCCATAAGATCTTATGCGCCGGGCTTCATCTTCACCACCTCGCTGCCGCCCGCCGTGGCCGCCGGGGCCGCCGCTTCCGTGCGGCATCTGAAAACCGATCAGGCCCTGCGCGATCTGCATCAGGAGCGCGCCCGCACGCTGAAACTTCGGCTCAAGGGCATGGGCCTGCCGATCATCGATCATGGCTCGCATATCGTGCCGGTGATCGTCGGCGATCCGGTCCATACCAAAGAGATCTCGGATATGCTGCTGGCCGATTACGGCATCTATGCGCAGCCGATCAATTACCCCACCGTGCCGCGCGGCACCGAACGGCTGCGCTTCACGCCCTCGCCGGTGCATGATCCCAGGATGATGGACGCGCTTGTCCGCGCGATGGACGCGCTGTGGAACCACTGTGCGCTGAATCGTGCCGATCTGAGCGCCTGAGCGCGCTTCTGCGGGTGCAATACATCTGTATAATGTGTTAAACATCTATGAACGCGGCCATATCTGGGGAATCAGGGCCGGGTTCGGGGGAAACACGGTCGGCAGATCGGCAAATCATCATAATATCGACCATTTCGCGGGCGGGACTGCAGGGGCATGAACAGGCAAGACAGCAACGATAACGGGGCGTCGGCTGAGCCAGCCGATGATTTTGACGTGTCCCTGGGTGATCTCATGCGCGGCGAACGCGCCACGCTTGGCAAATCGCTGCTCGATGTCGAACGCGAACTGAAGATCAAGGCCGCGCATGTCGCCGCCATCGAAAACGCCGACCTGTCGGTCTTTGCCACCCAGGGCTTTGTCGCGGGCTATGTCCGGTCCTATGCGCGCTATCTGGGGATGGACCCGGAATGGTGCTATCGCCGGTTTTCCGCCGAATCCGGCTTTACCGGGGTTCACGGCACCTCTGCCTTGCAGGCGAAAAATGTCAAACGCAGCTTTGGCGATGCGCCGGCGCATATCATGAACCCCAATGATGTGATGAAATCGGCGCGGGTAACCTTTGCACCGCGCCGCGACAGCCTGTTTTCGCATATCGAAGCGGGCGCGCTCGGCTCGGCTGCGGTGCTGATCGCGCTGGTTGTGGGTCTGGGCTATGGGGCCTGGTCGGTATTGACCGATATCCAGCGGGTGCAGTTCGTGCCGGTCCAGGAAGCACCCGCAACCGTGGTCAGCCTTGATCCGCTTGCCGGTGCCAGCCGCAACCGGACCGGTGGCGATCTGCCCGATGCGACCACGCCGATCGTGCCGGGATATGATCCGATCGACCGGCTCTACCGGCCGCAGGCGCTCGATGTCCCGGTTCTGACGCCGCGCGATCAGGCCATTGCCACGCTCGACCCCGATGCCGTGGGCCGGTTTGCCAGCGCCTCCACGCCGTCGCGCCCCGCCATTGCACCGGCCACCGCCCTTGCCATTGCCGAAGTGGTCGAGGATGGCGGTTTCCAGCTTGCCTCCGGCGTCCAGGTCACCGCCGATCCGATCCGCGATGAGGTCATTCTCTTTGCCGTGCGCCCGTCCTGGATCCGGGTCACTTCCGCCGCGGGCACCGTGTTGTTCGAGGGCACGCTGAATACCGGCGACACCTATATCGTGCCCGATGGGGCCGATCGGCCGGTGCTGCGCGCCGGCAATGCCGGCTCGCTCTATTTCGCCGTCAATGGCGTGACGCTTGGCCCCTCGGGTCCCGGGGCCTCCATCGCGCGCGATGTGGTGCTGACGGCGGATGCGCTCAGCGACAGCTACGTGATGGCCGATGCCAGTGCCGATCCCGATCTGCCACGCGTGGCCTCACTGATCCTGTCCGACGATACGCCCGACGCCAACTAAGGCGCCGCATTGCCGACCGGCCTGCGACCGATTAAGTGCAGCGGGGCAGATGCCGCAGCCACCCGGAACCGATTCAATGTCCCATAACCCGATCCGCCCCTGGCGCAATATCGACCGCCGCGACAGCCGCCGTATCCATGTCGGCCCGGTGCCCGTGGGCGGCGGCGCGCCGATCACCGTTCAGACCATGACCAATACCGCAACCACCGATATTGCCGCGACCATCGCCCAGGTGCAGGCCTGCGCCGATGCCGGGGCCGATATCGTGCGGATATCCGTGCCCGATGCGGCCAGCGCGACGGCGCTGAAAGAAATCGTGGCGCAAAGCCCGGTGCCGATCGTGGCCGATATCCATTTCCACTACAAGCGCGCCATCGAGGCGGCCGAGGCCGGGGCCGCCTGCCTGCGCATCAATCCCGGCAATATCGGTGATGCAACCCGGGTGCGCGAAGTGGTCAATGCCGCCCGCGATCATGGCTGTTCCATTCGCATCGGTGTCAATGCCGGCTCGTTGGAGCGCCATCTGCTGGAAAAATACGGCGAACCCTGCCCCGATGCGATGATCGAAAGCGGGCTGAGCCATATCCGGATCCTGCAAGACCATGATTTTCACGAATTCAAGATCAGCGTGAAAGCATCCGATGTGTTCATGGCGGCGGCCGCCTATCAGGGCCTGGCCGAGGCCACGGATGCGCCAATACATCTGGGCATCACCGAGGCCGGCGGGCTGACCACCGGCACCGTGAAATCGGCCATCGGGCTTGGCAATCTGCTCTGGATGGGTATCGGCGATACCCTGCGCGTCAGCCTGTCGGCTGATCCGGTCGAGGAGGTCAAGGTCGGATACGAGATCCTGAAAGCGCTCGGGCTGCGTCATCGTGGCGTCAGTATCATCTCCTGCCCGTCCTGCGCCCGGCAGGGGTTCGATGTGATCAAAACCGTTGAAATCCTCGAGGAAAAGCTCGCCCATATCAAAACCCCGATGAGCCTTTCGATCATCGGCTGCGTCGTCAACGGCCCGGGCGAGGCGCTGATGACCGATGTCGGTTTCACCGGCGGCGGGGCCGGGTCGGGCATGATCTATCTCGATGGCAAACAGGCCCATAAACTGGCCAATGACGGCATGGTCGATCATATCGTGCAAGAGGTCGAAGCCCGCGCCGCCGTGATCGAGGCGGCCTCTGAGGCGGCCGAATAGCAGCGCTGCGCTGGGCGCAAGGCGGGGCCTCCGGCGGAGGTATTTTTGCCAAGATGAAAGCTGAGCGGTCCGGATCATGGGGCCGGATCACAGGTCGCGTGGCGGTCGGCCCCCGCCGCATGATTTGGGTGCGATGCGACGAGGGCCTTGGTCGCGGATATCGGTTGATGAACCTGCCCCCGCGGGGCCGACCCTATGTCGGGCTTCCTTGCCGAAAGGTTAACGCACCCTGTCAGAGCTGAAGTTTCCGGTTACCATCCTTGACGCAAGCTTTCCGCTCCTTTGCGCGCCCCCCCCCGCGATGAAACCGCACCATTGCACCCTCGAGCAAGCCCGCATAGGCTTGGGCGGGGTGCTGAACAACAAGGGATGCGGACATGTCCGAGCTGATGTATCTGCCGCGCAACGAGGACGGCATCAAAACCGTTCTGGAGCTTTTGAAGCAGCGCTTCGGCGATCGGTTCGACACCGGACAGGCGATCCGTGACCAACATGGCCACACCACCACCTGGATCGAGAACCAGCCCCCCGACGGGGTCGCCTTTGTCACCTCCACCCAGGAGGTGCAGGAGATCGTGCGCCTTTGCGCCACGCATCGCGTTCCGATCATCCCCTATGGTGCCGGCACTTCGCTGGAAGGCCATGTCAACGCGCCCGCAGGCGGCATCAGCGTCGATTTTTCGCGCATGGACGCGGTCTTGCAGGTCAATGCCGAAGATATGGATGTGGTGATCGAACCCGGGCTCACCCGCGACGGGCTGAACAGCTATCTGCGCGATACCGGCCTGTTCTTTCCGGTCGATCCCGGGGCCAATGCCACGCTTGGCGGCATGGCCGCGACATCGGCCTCGGGCACCACTGCGGTGCGCTATGGCACCATGTCGCAAAACGTGCTGGCGCTGAAGGCGGTGCTGCCCTCGGGCGAGATCGTGAAAACCGCCACCCGCGCCCGCAAGACCGCCGCCGGATATGATCTGACCCGGCTGCTGGTCGGCTCCGAGGGCACGCTTGGCCTGATCACCGAACTGACCCTGAAACTGCACGGCATCCCCGAGGCGATCTCGGCGGCCACCTGCAGTTTCCCGACCGTCGAGGCCGCCTGCAACGCCGTCATCATGACCATCCAGATGGGCATTCCCGTGGCCAGGATCGAACTGCTCGACGCGCTCACGGTCAAGGGCGTCAATGCCTATTCAAGGCTGGACCTGCCCGAGGCGCCGCTTTTGCTGTTGGAATTTCACGGCTCCGATGCGTCCGTCAAGGAACAGGCCGAAAGTTTTGGCGGTATCGCCGCCGATCATGACAGCCTCGCCTTCACCTTTACCACCAGGCCCGAGGACCGCACCCGGCTCTGGGCGGCGCGCCATGATGCCTATTGGGCCTCGCTGGCGCTGCGCCCCGGGGCCAGGGGCATTTCCACCGATTGCTGCGTGCCGGTCAGCCAACTGGCGACATGCGTCGCCCGCGCGCAGGCAAAAGCGGCTGAGCTTGGCCTGATCGCCCCCGTTGTCGGCCATGTCGGCGATGGCAATTTCCACACCCTGCCGCTGGTCATGATGGATGACCCGAGCGAGGTGGCAAATGCACAGCAATTCGTCTCCTGGCTGAACGATCTGGCCATCTCCATGGGCGGCACCTGCACCGGCGAACATGGCATCGGACAGGGCAAGGCCCCCTATCTGATCCGCGAACTGGGCGAAGGCGCGATCGAGATGATGGTCGCCGTCAAACGCGGTATCGACCCGTTCAACCTCTTCAATCCCGGCAAAATATTGGTAAGCGATGTTTGATCACCTCAGAGCCCATGACGAACCCCACCGTTCCAACCGCTCCGGCTGGTTGCGTGCCGCCGTGATGGGGGCAAATGACGGCATCCTGTCCATCGCCTCGCTGATTGTCGGGGTCGCGGCGGGCGGCGGCGATCGGGTTGCCATCCTTCTGGCGGGCATCGCGGGCATGGTGGCGGGCGCGATGAGCATGGCGGCGGGCGAATATGTCTCGGTCTCCAGCCAGGCCGATACCGAGGCTGCCGATATGGCCCGCGAACGCGATGAGCTGATCAACAACCCCGAGGGCGAGCTTGCCGAACTGGCCGCGATCTACCGCGAACGCGGGCTCAGCACCGATCTGGCCGATCAGGTCGCCCATGAACTGACCGAAAACGATGCGCTCGGGGCCCATCTGCGCGACGAGATCGGCATCACCGATCTGTCGCCGCCGGCCCCGGTGCAGGCCGCGGTGGTCTCGGCGCTGACCTTTGCCCTGGGCGCCGCCGCGCCGCTGCTCGTCACCGCCCTGGCCCCGCTCGGCGGCCTGATCTGGTCGGTCGGCCTTGTCACCGTTCTGGCCCTGGCCGCTTTGGGCGCACTTGGCGCGCAGGCCGGTGGCGCGCCCAGGCTCAAGGCCAGCATCCGCGTCGTCATCTGGGGCATCCTGGCCATGGTCGCGACCTGGGGCATCGGCTGGCTGGTCGGCACGACGCTGTGACGGGTCAATAAGGGCTGGCGCTGTTAGCGCTAACGGTGTATAGATCCGGCTGAAGACTTCATCGAAAGCACCACCATGCCAATCGACCCCCGAATCGCCGCCGTCACCGATCGGATCATCGCCCGCTCCGCCGCCACGCGGTCGCTCTATCTCGACCGGATGCAGGCGGCGGTGACCAAAGGCCCCACGCGCGCGCATCTCAGCTGCGGCAACCAGGCGCATGCCTTTGCCGCCGCCGGGCCCGATCAGGCCGGGCTGGCGGCGGGGCGCAGCCCCAATATCGGCATTATCACCGCCTATAATGACATGCTCAGCGCGCATCAGCCGTTCGAGACCTACCCGGCACAAATCAAGGCGGCGGCGCGTGCGCGCGGGGCCACGGCACAGGTCGCCGGCGGGGTGCCCGCGATGTGCGATGGCGTGACGCAGGGCCAGCCGGGGATGGAGCTGAGCCTGTTTTCGCGCGATGTCATTGCGCTGGCGGCGGGCGTGGCGCTTTCGCATAACTGCTTTGATGCCGCGATCTATCTCGGGGTCTGCGACAAGATCGTGCCGGGGCTGATCATCGCAGCCGCCACATTCGGCCATATCCCGGCCGTGTTCGTGCCCGCCGGGCCAATGATTTCCGGCCTGCCCAATGATGAAAAATCCAAGGTGCGGCAAAAATTTGCCACCGGCGAGATTGGCCGCGAGGAATTGATGGCCGCCGAAATGGCCTCCTATCACGGCCCCGGCACCTGCACTTTCTACGGCACCGCCAATACCAACCAGATGCTGATGGAGTTCATGGGGCTGCATTTGCCGGGCAGCAGTTTCGTGAACCCGGGCACGCCGCTGCGCGACGCGCTGACGGTGGCGGCGACCGACCGGGCGCTGGATATCACCGCACTCGGCAATGAGTTTCGGCCCGCCGGCGAGCTGCTGGATGAAAAGGCTTTCGTGAACGGCATTGTCGGGCTGATGGCCACCGGCGGCTCGACCAATCTGGTGCTGCATCTGCCGGCCATGGCGCGCGCCGCCGGGATCATGCTGGAGCCTGCCGATTTTGCCGATATTTCCGCCGCCGTGCCGCTTCTGGCCCGGGTCTATCCCAATGGCCTGGCCGATGTGAACCATTTCCACGCCGCCGGTGGCCTGGGCTACATGATCGGCGAATTGCTCGATGCCGGGCTGTTGCACGCCGACACGCTGACCATCGCCGGTGCCGGGCTGGCGCGCTACCGCCAGGAGCCGAAACTGCAAGATGGCAAACTGGTCTGGAGCGATGGGGCAGGGGCCTCGCTGAATACCAGGATCCTGCGCCCCGCCGCCGATCCCTTCGCCGCCACCGGCGGTCTGACGGAGCTGACAGGCAATCTCGGCACCGGCATCATGAAGGTCTCGGCCGTGGCACCCGATCGTCACCTGGTTGAGGCCCCCGCCGCCATCTTCCACGATCAACACGCCGTCAAGGCGGCCTTCCGCGCCGGTGATCTCAACCGCGACGTGGTCGTCGTGGTCCGCTTTCAGGGGCCAAGGGCCAATGGCATGCCGGAACTGCACAGCCTGACGCCGGTGCTGTCGGTGCTGCAAGATCGCGGCCACAAGGTCGCGCTGGTCACCGATGGGCGCATGTCGGGGGCCTCGGGCAAAGTGCCCGCCGCCATCCATGTCGCCCCCGAAGCGCTCGATGGCGGGCTGATCGCCAGATTGCAGGACGGTGACATCATCCGCGTCGATGCCGCAAATGGCAGGCTCGATGTGCTGACCGAAGGCGTCAGCGATCGCGCCGCCGCAACCCCCGACCTCTCCGCCAACAGCCATGGCCTCGGGCGTGAAATGTTCGACCTCTTCCGCAAAGCCGCCGGCCCCGCCACATCAGGAGCCTGCTGCGTCAACTAAGCCCGCTTCCGTGCCCCCGCGCAACATATGCTTTCTTTGCTTTCTTTGCGCCTCCAAATATCCCCGCCGGAGGCCCCGATCCCGGCCCCTCGCAAACCTTGAGGACCAATATAATGACCCCGCAAACCGCCTCGTCCGAGATCCGCCGCATTGCCGCTCTCGCCCCCATCATCCCGGTTCTGGTGGTCGCCGATACCGCCCATGCCCGCCCGCTGGCCGCGGCACTCATCGCCGGCGGCCTGCCCGCGCTCGAGGTCACCCTGCGCACGCCGGCCGCGCTTGATGTGATCCGCGAAATGGCGCAGGTGCCGGGTGCCATCGTGGGGGCCGGCACGCTGCTCACCCCTGCCGATATGCGCGCCGCCAAAGCCGCCGGGGCCCGTTTCGGCGTCTCACCGGGGGCCACCAAAACCTTGCTGCAAGCCTGCGAGGATGAAGATCTGCCGCTGCTGCCCGGTGCCGCCACCGCGTCCGAGGCCATGGCCCTGCTGGAACGCGGCTATTGCATGCTCAAGTTTTTCCCGGCCGAGGCCTCGGGCGGCGCACCCGCGCTCAAAGCCATCGGCGCGCCGATCCCGCAGATTGCCTTTTGCCCCACCGGCGGCATCACGCCTGACAACGCCCGTGACTACCTCGCCCTGCCCAATGTGATCTGCGCCGGTGGCTCCTGGGTGGCACCCAAAGACGCGGTCGAATCCGGTGATTGGGCCCGGATCGAAAGCCTCGCCCGCGCCGCCGCCGCCCTGCCACGCTGATCCCCGATCCCTTTCATCTTGGCATAAATACCTCGGGGGCGTGGGGGCAGCGCCCCCACCCGGGGGGGGGGGGGCGGGCCCCCCCCCGGGGAGGCCCGCCACGCCCCCCACCCAAACACCAACCACAAAACCAACCACCCGGGGGGGG
>NZ_JBTUJH010000062.1:0-4004 GCF_058343375.1 Alterinioella sp. | reverse complement strand
AGAAGCGCTATTGGGGATGCCACTTTTGGGGCCGCGGGTACTTTTCAACCACCAACGGTGTCATTACCGAAGACCTTGTACTTCAGTACCTGGAAAACCACATCGAACATCCTACCGGCACCAGCCGGTAGTGGTTGAGTTATGAGAAGGCCATTTCAATGGGGTTGAGATCGGGTGAGTACGGCGGCAGGTAAAGGAACCAACATCCGACGTCCCGCAAGGCTTCTGCGGCCGCCTTATTGTAATGGGCGGCAAGCTTGTCGCAAATGACGACAGTGCCCGGCTGCAGATCCGGGGCAAGGACATCACGAACGTAGAGTTCAAAGGCTGCACCATCCCTCGCACCCTTATAGCACGTCTCGGAAAACCTGAATCACTTAACGCTGCCTGAAATCAAAGATTTCAACGCGTCAAGCGATGCACCCTGTCCCAGCTATTCCCAGATGTGCTTTAATGACCCATGGCGCGATCAGGTGTCCTGCGTCAGGCCTGCGATGAACGTCTGAGTGCCCCATGCTCCAAACGGTGCATCCATTTCCAGACGGTTTCCGCATAGACTGCGCCCACGTAGTCGGGTCAAATTGGTCTTCACGGAAGTTTCGTCAATGAAGACAAGCCGTTCCGGATAGGTTTGCATGGTCGCAATACGGGGCCTGAACCAGTCTCGACGACGCTGCCTTACACCAGCGCGGAGCCGTTCGGTGGCCACCAGTGATTTTTTTTGTACGTGTAACCGAGTGTGCGCAGGAACCGGCCGATAGATGCAGGATGCGCGACAACATCCGTGGCGGCCTTTAACACCCCGGCCAGTTCCGGCAATGTGATGTCACCATCCTGCGCGACCAGCTCCTCAAGAAACCCACGGTGACGCGCGAGTTTGCCGTTCCCTTTTGGCCGTCCCTGGACATCCGGCGTGGCATCCCCGCGCTCACGGATCCGCCGAAGCCAGCGAACGCCGGTGGCCGCCGAAAGTTTTAGAGCGCGTCGCGCCAAATCGAATTCACCGGCCGGCCCGAACGCATTCGATTGCGCGAACGCTGCCTCGGTCCGGGTGATGAATGCTCGAATCCGATCAAGCGCGACGCGCTATAAGCGTGCGGCTGACGCACGACCACTCAACCCTTCCTCAACGTATTCTTGAAACCGCGCCCGAAGTGCCATTGGTAAAGCTGCTGCCATGATCCATCTCCCCAATCGGAGTGAATCACAAAACTGAACTCAAAGGAATTCTATCGATTCAATAGTCAGGCTCGACGCTTTAGCTTCACGCACGCCCGACGGCGTCATAGGCCTCGAACCCGGCCCGTTTGGCATCTTTTGCGGAATATATATTGCGCAGATCGGCCATCCGGGGCGCGGCCATCTTCTTGGCTATCCTGGCAAGATCCAGCGCCCTGAATTCGTTCCATTCGGTCAGGATCACCAGCAGATCGGCGTTGTTCACCGCCTTGTAAGGATCGTCCATCCAGTTGACACCCGGCAGCAGCGCCTCGCCCTCGCGTTGGCCCTGCGGATCGACCACGCGCACCTTGGCACCCGAGCCCACCAGCGCCGGGACCACAGTCAGTGCGGCTGCCGCGCGCATATCGTCGGTATTGGGTTTGAATGTGACACCCAGAACCGCGATGATTTTGCCGTTGAAATTGCCGTCGCAAAGGTCGCGCAGCTTTTCGATCATCCTGAGCTTGATGGCCTCATTCACCCGGATCACGGTTTCGACGATATTTTGCGGCACCGCGTGTTCCTGGCCGATCCGCGCCAGCGCCGTGGTATCCTTGGGAAAGCACGAGCCACCATAGCCGGGGCCTGCATGCAGGAATTTGTTGCCGATGCGGCCATCCAGCCCCATGCCACGGCTCACCTCCTTGACATCGGCACCGACGCGTTCGCAGAGCGCCGCGATTTCATTGATGAAGGTGATCTTGGTCGCCAGATATGCATTGGCGGCGTATTTGATCATCTCGGCGCTTTCCAGATTGGTGGCGACGATGGGAAAATCGCGCAGGTAAAGCGGGCGGTAGATCTCCTTCATCACCGCGCCGGCGCGCTTGTTCTGAACACCGATAATCACCCGGTCGGGTTTCATGAAATCGTCAATCGCGGCGCCTTCGCGCAGAAATTCGGGGTTCGAGGCGACGTCGAATTTCGCATCAGGCACCGCTTTCAGGATGGCCTGCTTGACCTTGCGGTTGGTGCCCACGGGCACGGTGGATTTGGTGACGATGACGGCATAGCCGGTAAGCGCTTTTGCAACCTCCTGCGCGGCGGCCATCACATAGGTCAGATCGGCATGGCCATCACCGCGCCGTGTGGGGGTGCCGACGGCGATGAAAACCGCTTCGGCCCCGTCAACGGCCCCGGCCAGATCGGTGGTGAAGGAAAGCCGCCCGGCCTTAACGTTCTTGACCATAAGCTGTTCCAGCCCCGGCTCATAGATCGGAACCTCGCCCGCCTCCAGCCGCGCGATCTTGGCCGGATCCTTGTCGACGCAAATCACGTCATGGCCGAAATCGGAAAAACAGACACCCGAGACCAGGCCGACATAGCCCGTTCCAATCATAGCGATACGCATCTTGTGACTGCCCTTTTGCCCTTTTCGGGAATCCTAGCATCGTGGGGCCACGAAAACGAGCGCTCAAACGCCGTAATAGCTGCGATACCAGTCCACAAACCGCGCCACGCCGTCGGTCATCTGCGTTTCGGGACGATACCCGGTCAAGCGTTGCAACAATCTGGTATCGGCCCAGGTGGCAGGAACATCGCCGGGCTGCATCTCCATGAAGTTCTTTTCAGCGGTCTGGCCCAGGGCGGCTTCAACGGCTTCGATGAAATCCATCAGCGGCACGGGCTCGGAATTGCCGATATTGACGATGCGAAACGGCGCGACGGGGGACAGGCTATCACCCTCGGGACTATCCTCGGGCGTCGCGGGACGGGCAGGGGGCACGTCGATCAGCCGGATAATCCCGTCGACCAGATCGCCGACATAGGTGAAATCGCGGCGCATCTGCCCATGGTTGTAGATGTCGATGGGCTGGCCTTCGAGGATCGCCTTGGTGAACTTGAAAAGCGCCATGTCAGGGCGCCCCCAGGGGCCATAGACCGTGAAGAAACGGAACATGGTCGTGGGCAGGTCATAGAGATGCGCATAGCTATGCGCCATCGCCTCATTCGCCTTCTTGGTGGCCGCATAGAAGGACATCTGGTAATCGGTCTTTTGCGTCTCTGCATAAGGCATTTCGACATTTGCGCCATAGACCGAACTGGTCGAGGCCAGAAGCATATGGGCGGGCGGATGTGCGCGGGCGGCTTCGAGCAGACGGAAGGTGCCGATAAGATTCGCTTCAACATAGCTTTCCGGGTTTTCGATCGAGTAACGCACGCCGGCCTGTGCCGCGAGGTGGATCACCGCCTGCGGTTTGTGGATGACAAAAAGCGCCTCCAGCACGCCGGGGGCCTCGATCCGGGCTGTTTCGGTGCGAAACAACGGTGATTGCAGCAACATGGCCTGGCGGCGTTCCTTCAGCGAAACGTCATAATAATCGGTAAGCGCGTCAATACCGATAACCTGCCAGCCATCCGCCAACAGTTGCTGGCAGAGATGGTATCCAATGAAGCCGGAAGATCCGGTAACGAGCGCGCGGCGCGGGGCAGGGGGCATGATGGCTCCTCTTGCTGGGGCTGACGCCACAGCCTTAGCAGGACCACTTCAGCCCTCCAATCCCGCTTCAGACGAAGACGAACATATCGGTATCGAACTGACTGAGGGTGATGTTCTCGAACCGGATCGTGGTGCCATTGTCGTTGAGCAGGACATCGTTGCCATCCTGGGTGAGGGCCGCGATCAGGGCATTGGCACTGGCATAGCCTGAGTTTGCGATCTCGACGGTATCCCAGGCCTCCATATCGGCAATTGTTTGCGTGCCGCCATCGTTGGTGTCAAAGACGAAGAAATCAGCGCCGATGCCGCCAAAGAGGATATTATCTCCGGATCCGCCACTCAG
>NZ_JBTUJH010000061.1:0-43075 GCF_058343375.1 Alterinioella sp. | reverse complement strand
GCCCCCTTTTTACAAACTGCCCGCTTTATGGGCGCATCGCATAATTATTGGGCACTGCGCAGGATTTCCCTGCGCCAAACCCGCCCCACCCCATGCTACCTGATTGCCCCCCGCCCGCGAAAGTGGTGTCACGGGCCCCAGATATGGGGCCACAGGGAGTCGGGCAGATGAAAAAGATCGAAGCCATCATAAAACCCTTCAAACTCGACGAGGTGAAGGAAGCGCTGCAAGAGATTGGCATTCAGGGCCTCAGCGTGACCGAGGTCAAGGGCTTTGGCCGCCAGAAGGGCCATACCGAACTGTATCGCGGGGCCGAATATGTGGTCGATTTCCTGCCCAAGGTGAAGATCGAGGTGGTGCTGTCCGATGATATGGTCGATGGCGCGATCGAGGCGATCGTGGAGGCCGCCCGCACCGACAAGATCGGCGATGGCAAGATCTTCGTCTCGAGCATCGAGCAGGCCATCCGCATCCGCACCGGCGAAAGCGGCGACGACGCGCTTTAGAAATATCCGGGGGGCCGAACGCGCCCCCTCAAGACACACAGAAACCAAGGAACACTGGACATGAGCAACGAAACCGTTCTGAACCTCATCCGAGACGAGGATATTGACTATGTCGATATCCGTTTCACCGACCCGCGCGGCAGGCTGCAACATGTCACCGTCGTGGCCGATCTTGTCGACGAGGATTTTCTTGAAGAAGGCTTCATGTTCGACGGCTCGTCGATCGCCGGCTGGAAGTCGATCGAAGAATCCGACATGAAGCTGATGCCCGACACCAGCAGCGGCTATATCGACCCGTTCTATGCCGAGAAAACCCTGTGCCTGCATTGCACCGTGGTCGAACCCGATACCGGCGAAAGCTATGGCCGCGATCCGCGTGGCACCGCAGAGCGGGCCGAGGCCTATCTGATCTCCTCGGGCATTGGCGACACCTCCTATTGGGGCCCCGAGGCCGAGTTTTTCCTGTTTGACGATGTGCGCTTCTCGGTCGAGATGAACAAGGTTTCCTTTGAAGTCGACGCCCAGGACGCCTCGTGGAATTCCGACAGCGAATATGAGATGGGCAATATGGGCCACCGCGCCGGCATCAAGGGCGGCTATTTCCCGGTCAACCCGACCGATTCGGCACAGGATCTGCGTTCGGAAATGCTGTCGACCATGAAGCGGATCGGCATGAAGGTGGACAAGCATCACCACGAGGTGGCGTCCTGCCAGCATGAGCTTGGCCTGATCTTCGGGTCATTGGTTCATCAGGCCGATGAGCTGCAGAAATACAAATACATCATCCACAATGTCGCCCATGCCTATGGCAAGACCGCGACATTCATGCCGAAACCCATCTCGGGCGATAACGGCACCGGAATGCATGTCAACATGTCAATCTGGAAGGATGGCAAGCCATTGTTTGCAGGCGATAAATACGCCGACCTGTCCGATCAGGCGCTGTATTTCATCGGCGGCATCCTGAAACACGCCAAAACCCTGAATGCCTTCACCAACCCCGCGACCAACAGCTACAAGCGCCTGATCCCGGGCTTTGAAGCGCCGGTTCTGCGCGCCTATTCGGCGCGCAACCGCTCTGGCTGTGTGCGGATCCCCTGGGCCGAAAGCCCGAACGCCAAACGGGTCGAGGCCCGCTTCCCCGATCCGGCCGCCAACCCCTATCTGTGTTTCTCGGCGCTTTTGATGGCAGGCCTTGACGGCATCACCAACAAGATCCACCCCGGTGAGCCGTCGGACAAGGATCTGTATGATCTGCCACCCGAGGAACTGGCCGGCATCCCCACGGTTTGCGCCAGCCTGCGCGAGGCGCTGGAAAGCCTGGAGGCCGATCACGATTTCCTGCTGGCCGGTGGCGTCTTTACCAAGGATCAGATCGACGGCTATCTGGAGCTGAAATGGGAGGAGGTCTATGCCTATGAGCACACCCCCCACCCGGTAGAATACAAGATGTATTACAGCTGCTGAACGGCCGCGCATTCCAATGACATCAAAACGGGTGCCGACCATGTCGGGCACCCGTTTTTCATCACCGGTTATCGGTGGCTGGTCCAATCAATTGCCATTTCAGGCCATATTCAAACCAAAGTCCAACCATAGAAAATGGATACGGCCAGCGTATAGATCGCAAGAAGGGCAACGTTGACGGGATTGCCGGAAAGCTTTGGCGTCTTTATCTGGGAAACATTCAAGGCCGCGAGGCATAAACCGCTGGCCGCGAGAATGATCGCAAATACCGGGCGATCGACATAGCCGGCGAACATAAAGATGAAGACAAGAATGATGCTGTTATTATCAATAGCCAAGCCAGTATACCTGGCATTATCCGATAGCCCGAAAGTGCTGAAATAGCTCAGCCGGATTGCGCCAAAAACCAGCATTATGAACGCCACTGGCAAAAAGGCGGGGCTGAAATTTGCATAGCTCAAGATCAAGATGGCGGGTGTGACGCCATAGCTTACGATATCAATGAGCAGATCAAGCTGGCCGCCGAATTTCCGATCAGCGCCCGTTCTTCCCGACATCCTGCGCGCGATCAGCCCATCAGCCCAGTCAAAGGCGACCGCCCAGATCATGCCAATCATGGCTGCGGCATATACACCCACTATAAGAAAATAGATCGCCAACAACGTGCAACCCAGGCCTGCGAGCGAGCAGATATTGGGAAGATCCCTGACATATGACAGGATCGGTCTTGTCGGTAGCTCTGGGTCTGCGGCGTTTTTGGTTGTCATGGCATGTCCTTTGAACTATAGCATCAGGTTCCTGGTCAACGTTTGACAGGTAAGCACTGCTTCACATTCTGCGTGCATTTGAAACGTGTAGTTTTCAAAACACCAACCGTCTCCGGGCTTCTGTCGGGCTGGAGACATCTCAGTTTAATTGTTTGAAGCTAACGGTTAAATTTCACGTTTGCGTGCATTCAGACGCTGCTTGCTAGCACTGTTTCCGGGTGGACAAAAGGATAAAGCGAATAATGATCGTCTATACAGTTGGTACCTTTGATTTACTTCATGTCGGGCATGTTGCCCTGTTGAACCATTGCAAAACACTGGGCGATGTCCTTGCTGTCGGCGTTGCTTCAGATGAGGTCGTGAACCTTTACAAACCCAATGTTCCCGTCGTTCCTTTGGAACAACGCGTGGAGATGTTGCAAGCGTTACGCTGTGTCGACATTGTCCGCCCCTACCATGAACTTGAATATGTTTCAGGCTGCAAAGCGGTAAACGCGGATATATTTGTGGTTGGCGAGGATTGGGGGACAAAACCTCACAACCTGGATGTGGTTGCCTATTTGAAAGAAATGGGGAAAGAGATTTCCCAGGTTCGTTACAATCCGCGAACGTCTTCCACGAAAATCAAGCAAATGGTTCTGGCGCAGTCCCGGGCACGGGCAAGGCCAAGCAAGATGCTCTCCCCAAGGGTTTTCGGTTACCATCAGCAGAACCTCGAGGCGACTGAATAGCTCTTGCCTGTTCGATCGGCCCTGTTGCACGCGTCGGTTGAAAGAGTCATGGCGTGAAACCGGTGTGGTGGCTGGCGGTCATGAGTATCTCGATACCAACGGCCTCGCACACAGGATTGCTGACAGTCCCGCGCATTGAGCGATACTGCCCGCTCAGTGCCTCTCTGCGCGTGACTTCGACCGACAGGCACCGAAGTTCCGGATCCGCGCCGGACAGTCCGCGCCAGGTCAGGATTTACCCTTCCACGGAACCAGCAGACGTTCGGCCCAGCGCATCAGCATGTCGATGCCATAGCCGATGATGCCAATCAGGATGATACCCATGATCACGATATCGGTCAGCTGGAACTTGGACGCCGCCACGATCATCTGACCGGCACCTTGTTCGGCCGCCACCAGTTCCGCTGCCACAACCGTGCCCCAACAGACCCCCATCGCCACCCGCGCACCGGTGAATATCTCGGGCAGGCTGTTGGGAACGATCACATGGCGCATGATCTGGCTTTTCGACGCCCCCAGCGAATAGGCCGCATGGATCTTCGAGATGCTGACACCCGATACCCCTGCCCTTGCCGCGATCGTCATGATCCAGAGCGACGCGAGGAACAGAAGGAATATCTTGCCGCTTTCGTCGATCCCGAACCAGATGATCACCAGCGGGATCAGCGCCAATGGCGGCACCGGGCGCATGAATTCGACAATCGGGTCAAACCAGCCGCGGAACCAGTTGCTGAGCCCCATCGCATAGCCAAGCGGAATGCCCAGCAAAGCCCCAAGAGCAAAGCCCGCCAGCACCCGGAACAGCGAATAGCCCAGATGCTCGGCCAGGGTGAAACCGCGATAGCCATCGCGGGAAATTTCCACCAGGCGCAGCCAGACATCCTCGGGCGCGGGCAACCAGATCTTTTCCATCTGCCAGCCGGCATAGGGGGTGAAGCGCACCGTGCCCCGGCGGCTGAGCGTCACGACCCCATCGCCGATATCGACCTCACCCAATTCCGGCTCCAGCGGCTCGCCGTTGATCGCGACCACGCGGAACCCGTCCGCATCGGCCCCTTCGTCATTTTCGCCGGTCTGGATCAGGCTGGAGCGCCCGACACCAACCGCGACACTGTCATCACGGGCAAAGCCGCCACCGCCGCCATCGCCCTCGGGCAGCTCCACATTCTGGCCCACCGGTCTGACAATGACGCGCACCGTGGCGTCATCGCGTTCGCCCGCCGCGTTTTCGGCGGTATAGGTGAACTCGGTTTCGCCCAGAAACGGCCCCGGAACATGGATCGGTGTAATGCTGGAACCGGTGAAAGCGCCCCAGATCAGAAAGATCGAAATGACCGAGATGACCGAGGCGGCCCGGTTCGGGCGCACCGCGCTTTCGTCGCCAAAAGTCACCGTCTTCAGCGAGGTGAAATCATGGCGCGATTCGCGCATCGATGTGAAGGCTTTGACCGAATAGTAGGCGACGACAAAGATCGTAATATAGATAGCTGCGATAAACATCAGGCCGCCCCTTCCATGCGGCCCATGATCTCTTCTTCCATATCCCAGATCATCGACAGTATTTCATCGCGCGTTTCGCCAAAAAGATCGGTTTTCTTGATATCGCGCAGGTCTGCGTCAACCCCCTGTTCCGCAAATGGCAGCCTGTATTCCTTTTGAATCCGGCCCGGGCGCGGGGCCATGACCAACAGGCGCTCGCCCAGAAGCAGCGCTTCTTCCACCGAATGGGTGATCAGGATGATGGTCTTGCCGGTCTCTTTCCACAGTTTCAGCACCAGGCCCTGC
This sequence comes from Alterinioella sp., assembly GCF_058343375.1. NCBI lineage: Bacteria > Pseudomonadati > Pseudomonadota > Alphaproteobacteria > Rhodobacterales > Paracoccaceae > Alterinioella > Alterinioella sp. Next base: position 37,819 of record NZ_JBTUJH010000061.1, on the reverse strand, counting down.
ATCTTTTCACGGGTCAGCGCGTCCAGCGCGCCAAGCGGCTCATCCATCAAGATCACATCGGGATCATTGGCCAGACAGCGCGCCAGGGCCACACGCTGCTGCATGCCGCCAGACAGCTCATAGACCGCCTTTTCCTTGAAATCATGCAGGCCCACGACCTCCAGCAGGTGGTCGGTGATCTCATCGCGTTCGCGTTTGGCCATACCTTTCATGCGGGGGCCGAAATCGACGTTCTGACGCACGCTCATCCATTCAAAAAGTGCGCCCTTCTGAAACACCATGCCGCGTTCGGCACCGGGGGCCGTCACGTAATGGCCATTCAGCTCGATGGTGCCCTCGGTCGGTGCCAGAAACCCTGCCAGGATATTCAGCAGCGTTGTCTTGCCGCAGCCCGAGGGCCCCAGAACCGACATCAGCTCACCCTCCCCGATGGTCAGCGTGATGTCCTTCAGCGCCTGAACCGACCCTCCGTCGGGCAGGTCGAAACGCATGGAAATCCTGTCGAGCACAAGCCCAGTCATGGCGGCCATTCCTTCCAGGTGGCAGGGGTCGTCGATGGCAGGATCAGCGGCAGGAAAACCTGTCCCATGCCGCTGATCCAACTGGATTTCTACATATCGCCGTTTGCGATCATCAGCGGGCCGATATTGACCGCGCTGTCATAGCTGTCGCGCGCGGCGTCGATATTGCCGGTGGCGACAAAGAAATTGCCGACCTCCAGCAAGAACTCCTGCGTGCCGCCACCCAGCCAGGTCTCACTCAGCTGTTCCTCGATCGAGGGAAACTCGAAACCGGCCAGCGTTGCGGCGGTGGCATCTTCGTCCATACCGGCATCAGCCGCGATAACGGGCAGCATCTCGTCGGTGTAGTCGCCCGAATTCCACATATCATTCATGCGACCGGTGATGGCGAGGAACCCGGCCAGAAGCTCGGGCTCTTCTTCCGCGAAGGACGCCGGAACCGAGGTCACGTCAAAGACGTAGATACCAAGCTCCTGCTTTTCAGCGCCGCTCAGCAGCACATTGCCATGCTCCAGCATGCGGCGCAGCGCGCCGCCCCAGCCACAGGCCATGTCAAGCGAGCCTTGCGCCAGCGCCGCGGCGGAATCGGCGGGGGCCATATCCACCACTTCGAGACTGCTCACATCGATACCGAAATATTCCATCTGGCGCAAAAACCCATAATGGGCCGCGGTGCCGATCGGCACGCCGACACGGGCACCGGCCAGATCCTCGACGTTGCTGGCGTCGATCTCCATCGCTGCATTCACAACGCAATTGTCATTCTCGGAATAGCTCACCGCCACATCGACAACCTGCAAATCCTGACCGGCAGAGGCCGCGACGACGAAAGGTGGCACGCCCTGGCTGACTGCGATCTGCACATCGCCCGACGCCATCGCCGCCGACATTGCAGTGCCGGTATCAAAGGACCGCCAGTTGATGGTCACGCCCAGTTCTTCCTCATAGATGCCCATCTGCTTGGCATATTGGAACGGCATCGGCCATTCGAGAAAATAGGCGACGGTCAGTTCATCCATGCCCTGTGCAAAACTTGATGTTGCAGACATGACGAGGCCGATGGCGGCCCCGGAAAGAAGCGTCTTTTTCATTTAAATCTCCCTGTGTGTTACGTGGCCGATCTTGTTGCACGGCCTGTCGCGTCCATCAGCTTGCGTGGCAGGCAGGGCTTGCGTCAAGAAATTCGTTTTATCTGGACTGATGGAAGGCGGAGTCTGGACTGATGCGATTTCAGGCCCTCTGCGCCGAATCGGACCTGGGCACACCGGCAGAAAACGGCCAATATGTCTGTATTTCCTGATAAACACGGCATTTTCCACCCGCGCAGCGGCACACGGGGCAAAGGTCAGAACCCGAAGCGCCGGGGTCCGCGATAAGTCCAGTTTCAGCGGAATTTGTTACCAGTAACGTGCATTGTTCAGGTCCTGCCGCAGCTCTAATGTAAGCGCTTGCCCTCAGCGGTGATTGCGGCGGCGACCTGTTCCGCCTCCTCGGGCTCATCCGAAGGCACGGCGTAGCTGCCATTCAGCCAGCGGCCCAGATCGACATCGGCGCAGCGGCGCGAACAAAACGGACGGTAGGACCTATCCGTCGGTTTCTTGCAGATCGGGCATGTCATGACGGCAGCAAATCCTTCAGCGGCCAGCGGTCGCGTTTTCGTTGCAGTTCATAAAGCCCCAATGGGGTCCAGCCTGCAAGAACCGTGTCAGTGGCGTCGGCCCTAAAGGCGCGGCGCAGGGCATCCTCGAACTGGCGACGGTCCTTCTTGGGCATCGGCGCGACATCCAGCGTGATCTGCCCGCCCAGCCCGCGCAGGCGCAGCTGGCGCGGCAAGTCGCGCGCGGCGGCCAGATTGGCCTTGAGACCCGCGGCAAGGCTGGCATCGGCCCCGGTATTCACATCAACCGCGACAAGGGCCGAGGTCGGCTCGATGATCATCGAGGCCCCGGCAACCAGCGGCACATGGCGCGTCAGGGCCGCATCGAGCGCCTCCCGGACGCCATGCGTGGCAAACGCCCCGGCCCCGTCTTCGATTGCATCAGGGGCAGGCGATGACCAGTCGCGCCAGGCCAGCAGATGCGCGTCCGGCGCATCCAGCAGCAGTTCAGGCACGCCGTCCCGATCGGCCGTTACCGCCGCTGCCAGATCGCGCATCGCGGCGATATCATCCAGCAGCAGATCCTCAGCCAGCCCATCACTGGCCGATCGCAGGATCAGGCCGAAATGGTCCGGCGCGCCGGCCATGCCGATATGGGCAATCTCCAGCAGCCGGTCGCGTTCTGCATCATCGCGGATCGAGCGGGCGATATTGAGCCCCGGCGCATCGGGCGTGACAATTGCATAGCGGCTTTTGAACAGCAGCCGCGTGGTCACCGGCGTGGCCTTGGCACCCTGGCCCAGGCCGGTCACCTGCACCAGCAGAACCTGCCCGGGGCTGAGGCCCCTGGCCTGACGCAAAAACCCGCTTTGACCATCGGGCAGGCGCAGGATCATGCCGCCCTGCCCTTTCAAGGGCCGGTCACAGACCGCGCGCAGGATGGCACCGGTGCCGGGCGGCCCACCTTCAGGCGGGTCGATCAGGACATCCTCCAGACGGCCATCGACCATCAGCGCCGCGGCGGCGCGATCCTCGATCCGGTCCAGAATGATGATCCGCCCCTTCACGACCCCCTCCAGACCGGCCAGCCCGCCGCAGCCAGCAATTGCGCGGTTTCCGCCAGCGGCAGCCCCATGATGGCCGAATGGCTGCCCGAAATCCACGGGATGAACGCGCCGGCCGGTCCCTGAATCGAGTAGCCGCCCGCCTTGCCCTGCCAATCGCCACTGGCAAGATAGCCGTTCAATTCAAGATCGCTGAGGCGCTTCATCCGGACCCGGCTTTCGACATCGCGCTGCCATAGCCGGGTGCCCCGGCGCACCGCCAGCGCGGTATGGACCCGGTGGCGACGCCCGGCCAATGCGGTCAGGAATGCCGCCGCCTCGCCTGCGTCGCGTGGTTTGCCCATGATCCGGCGGCCCATGGCGACGGTGGTATCGGCGCAGAGCACGATATCATCCGGCCCGGCCTCAACCGCCATTGCCTTTTGCCGCGCCACACGGGCGCAATAGGGGCGCGGCAGTTCGCCCTTTTGCGGATCTTCGTCAATATCGGGGGGGCAGACCGCATCGGGAGTGATACCCAGAACCCGCAACAGTTCCAGCCGCCTGGGGCTTGCCGATCCGAGGATGAGGCGCATGGGCGCGCTACTTATTTGAAACGGTAGTTGATCCGACCCTTGGTCAGATCATAGGGGGTCATCTCGACCTGCACCTTGTCGCCAGCCAGAACACGGATGCGGTTCTTGCGCATCTTGCCTGCCGTATGTGCGATGATCGTATGGCCGTTTTCCAACTCGACCAGGAATGTCGCATTCGGCAGGAGTTCCTTTACGACACCGGGGAATTCGAGCAGTTCTTCCTTGGCCATGGTCTCTCCTGAGTGTTTACGCCGCGACAGGCGCGGAATGGCGGCTAGATGCGCCCGAATGCCAAGGAATTCAAGCCAAAACTGCCAATGTCGCGATTTCGGCCTCAGAAGTGTTGATTTTTCGGGGCCCGGATTGCTGATCCGCAATTATCCCTGCAATCCACGCGACTTATAGCGCGTCGCGCCTGATCGGGTTCGAGCATTCATCGGCCGGACCGAGGCAGCGTTCGCGCAATCGAATGCGTTCGGGTCGGCCGGTGAATTCGATTTGGCGCGACGCGACTTAGCGTGTCGCGTTCATTCGCATTCACGCGAGACGCTCTAACGCCTTGTTTTCGCATGTCCGAGAAGCTCAAAACCGGTTCCCACTTTTGAGCGACATGCTCTAGGGTCGGGGCCCATCAATCCTGCCCATTTCCCGCGAAACGCGCATTCAGACGGGCGGACAGGCCGGCGACGTGAAGTGATGCAAACGGGCGGCAACCGGCGTCAGGCATCAGGCTGGGTGGGCGGGCCGAACTTGGCCTTGATCCGATCCACCAGCATATCGCGCGATTGCCGATAGGCGGCCAGCTTCGCCTCGCGCTCTTCGCTCAGGCCGGTCGGATCCAGAACCGGCCAATATTCCACATCGACATGGAAAAGACGCGTCAGATCCAGCGCCCGGCGCTGGCTGGCGGGCGAGAGCGCGACGATCAGGTCAAATCCCGACAGGTCATCGCCCCATTGCTCCATCTCGTCGAAACTGCGCGACCGGTGGCTGTCCAGTTCGACCCCCATTTCGGCGCAGACCGCGATGGCAAAGCCGTCAATCTCAAGATCATTATGGACCCCCGCCGATTGCACATAGGCGGTGTGGCCATAGAATTTCTTCATCAGGCCCTCGGCCATGGGGGATCGTATCGCGTTGTGATCGCAACAAAACAGGACAGAACTGGGAAAGTCCTCACCCAAGTTGATCAGCCCCCGAAATGCAAGACACAGACAAGGGTAAAGAGGCGCCGGGCGGTGTCGTGATCAATATCGGCCTTGCCTTCCAGGCGTTCCTGCAACACCCGTGCGCCTTCGTCATGGATCCCGCGCCGCCCCATATCTATCGCCTCGATCTGACTGGGCGGCAGTTTCTTCACCGCGTCATAATAGCTTTCGCAGATCTGCCAGTAATCCTTGACCACTTGCCGGAACGGGCTGAGCGACAGGTGAAATTCGGCCGCATCCTGGCCGTCTTCGGTATCGACGTCAAACACCAGGCGGCGTTCGCGAATACCCAGATGAATGCGATAGGGGCCTTGCGGGGTGACCCGGCCATCGCGCAGGGGCAGCGAAAAATTATTGGCTTCCAGCAGGTCGAAAATGGCAACCTTGCGTTCCTGCTCGATCTCGGGCGTGGGCGCAGGCAGGCCGCTATCGTCGATCTCGATCTGGTAGATATCACCGCTCATTTCAGCCCCCCTCATTCAACCGGTCCAGACGCGCCCGCACCGATAATCCATGCGCCTCGAGGCTCTCGGATTTGGCCAGAGTCTCGGCCGCCGGTCCGATCGAGCTGAGCGCCGCCGGGGTCATCTTTGCCACAGTCGTGCGCTTTAGGAAATCCATCACCGACAGGCCGGAGGAAAACCGCGCCGAGCGGGCCGTGGGCAACACGTGATTGGGCCCGCCGACATAATCGCCGATCGCCTCGGGCGTCCAGGGGCCCAGAAACAGCGCGCCCGCATGTCTGACGCGGGCCGCAAGCGCGTCGACATCGGCCACGCATAGCTCCAGATGTTCGGGCGCGATCCGATCCGACAGGGCGGCGGCCTCCTCCAGCGATTGCACCGTAATCACCGCGCCGAAATCGCGCCAGCTTGCGCCCGCGATGGCGCGGCGTTGCAGCGTTTGCAGGCGGGTTTCGACAGCCGCGGCCACAGCCTGGCCAAAACCCGCATCATCGGTGATCAGGATGGATTGCGCGCTTTCGTCATGTTCAGCCTGGCTGAGCAGATCGAGCGCGATCCAGTCGGGGTCATTGTCGCGGTCGGCAATCACCAGAATTTCGGACGGCCCCGCGATCATGTCGATGCCCACCTTGCCGAACACGCGCCGCTTGGCCGCCGCGACATAGGCGTTGCCCGGCCCGGTGATCTTGTCGACCGGCGCGATGGTTTGCGTGCCATAGGCCATGGCGGCAATCGCCTGCGCGCCGCCGATACGGTAGATGGTCTGGACGCCCGATAGATGCGCCGCCAGCAGAACCAGCGGATTGACCTTGCCGCCCGGTGTGGGGGCGCAGATCACCAGGTTTTCGACGCCAGCAACCTGCGCCGGTATCGCGTTCATCAGCACCGAGGACGGGTAAGAGGCCAGCCCGCCCGGCACGTAAAGACCCGCCGCGCCAACCGGCGTCCAGCGCCAGCCCAGCGTGGCCCCGGTCTCATCCTGCCAGGACACATCTTCGGGCATCTGGCGGGCGTGATAGGCGCGGATGCGGGCGGCGGCCAGCTCCAGCGCGGCGCGTTCCGGGGCTGGCACCGCCGTGACGGCCTGCGCGATCTCCTCGGCGGTAAACGCCAGCGTATCGGGCGTCAGCGCAAGCCGGTCGAACCGCTCGGTCAGTTCGATCACCGCCACATCGCCGCGCGCCCGCACATCGGCGATGATGCCGGCCACCACATCATCGACCTCGGGCGCATCTTCGCGCTTCATATCCAGCAGGGCAGCAAAACGAGCCTCAAAATCGGCATCGCGCGTATCGAGGAACTGGGGCATCTGGCTCTCCTTGATCGGGCCTTGACCGGGCCTTGCCCGGGCCTGCCAAATACCGGCTTGGTGCGGCGGCCTCAAGCGCGGATCGGTCGCATCATGCGGATAAGGTCGAGAAGCTGGCCATCGCGGGCCAGCGCGCGCGGCCCCTGCCCGGCGGGCCGGAACCCCGCCGCCTTGTAAAACCGCAGCGCCGGATCATTGCCAAGCGCCACCGTCAACGCCAGCCGCGCCATGCCGGCCCCCTTTGCCTGCGCCTCGACCACGCGTAGCAGATCCTGCGCGATACCCTGCCCGCGATAGCCCGTTTTCACGTAAACGGCGGTCACAAGCCCGATCTCGGGAATGTCCGGATCAGGGTCCAACGCGGTGGAGCCGACCAGTGCGCCCTCGCGAAACGCGCCCAGAATGATGCCCGATGTCAGCCGCTCGGCAAAGGCCTGCAAGGGCTGCCCGGCCCAGTCATCATGGCTCGATCCATAGGCTTCGGGATGCCGCAACAAGGCCTCGAGCCGCAGATCCCGCCAGATCGCGGCATCCCTCGCCAACAGACGGCGGATGGTGGCGCGCGTCTTGCGCCGGTGCCAGATCATTCAGGATGGTCCGGCACCTTGCCCGAGGGCGCAAAATAGGGCCGGGTCACGTCGCGCAATGTCACCTCGAGGCATTCCACATCCACCGCCACCGCACCGTCACCGGCCAGAATCAGCGACAGCCGCCCGGTGCCGTCCTCCCCCGGGCTCCAGTCGATGGTCAGAAGCGACAGCACCGTTTCGCTGTCGGACAGGTCAATGCCCTGGCTGGCCACCGCCATCGCATCCTCGATCACCAGCACCGATTGCACACGCTCGGGCTTGTGGTCGCCGATGCGGGCCCCCTCCTCCCACCGGAACCGGTTGATCAGCAGCGCAAAACGGCGCGCCTTGCGGTCCCATGTCATCTCGTTGATCGGAAAGATCGCATCCTGCGTCAGGGTCGAGATCACCTTCAGATCATCGGCGTCAAGTGCGCGCAGCGCCAGCGGTGCTTCGCCGCCATCTTCAAACCGTGCATCAGACATTTTCGGCAACCCGTTCAATTTGTGCGCCGCAGGCGCGCAGCTTTTCCTCGACCCGTTCATAGCCGCGATCAAGGTGATAGACCCGGCTCACCACGGTTTCGCCCTCGGCCGCCAATGCCGCAAGGATCAGCGATACCGACGCCCTGAGATCGGTTGCCATTACCGGCGCGCCGCGCAGCCGGTCAACCCCCGTCACCGTGGCATGACCGCCATGGACATCAATCCGCGCGCCCATGCGCATCAGTTCGGGCGCATGCATGAACCGGTTTTCAAAGATCTTTTCCTCCAGCACCGAAACCCCGTCGGCGGTGCACATCAGCGCCATCATCTGGGCCTGCAGGTCGGTGGGAAAACCGGGGAAAGGCGCGGTCACCACATTTACGGCATTCACCCGGCCATTGGCGCGTTTGACGCGCAGGCCGCGGTCGGTCTCGGATACGTCAATGCCCGCCTCATGCAGCTTTTCGGCAAAGCTTTCGACCAGATCCAGGCGGCCGCCGATCAGTTCGACATCGCCGCCGGTAATGGCCGGGGCCAGCATATAGGTGCCAAGCTCGATCCGGTCGGTGACAACCGGGTGGGTGGCACCATGCAGCCGGTCAACGCCTTGAATGGTGATCTCGCCGGTGCCCTCGCCCGCGATCTCGGCCCCCATGGCGCGCAGGCAATGCACCAGATCCACGATCTCGGGCTCGCGGGCGGCATTTTTCAGCACCGTGGTGCCCTTGGCCAATGTCGCCGCCATCACGGTGTTTTCCGTGGCCCCGACCGAGGCAAAGCCAAGCGTATGGACCATGCCTTTCAACCCGCCCGGGGCCTCGGCATGCAGATAGCCGTCGCGCAGCTCGATCCTGGCACCCATCGCCTCCAGCGCGGTGATATGCAGATCCATCGGCCGCGCGCCAATGGCGCAGCCGCCCGGCAGGCTGACCTCGGCCCGGCCATGGCGCGCCAGCAACGGGCCCAGAACCAGATTGGAGGCCCGCATCTTGCGCACGATGTCATAATGCGCGACCGGATTGTCGGCCTTATGCGAGGACAGGGCGATGACCTTGCCGTCATTGAGCGATGACACCTCGGCCCCAAGCGATTGCAGCAGCTCGGTCATGGTGGCGATATCGGACAGGCGCGGCGCATTGGTCAGCGTCAGCGGCTCATCGCTGAGCAGGGTCGCGGGCATCAGCGTCAGGCAGGCGTTCTTGGCCCCTGCAATGGGTATTTCGCCGGCAAGCTTCGCGCCGCCCTGAATTATGATCCGATCCACTGCTCGTACGCCTTTTCTGCCCGTTCCGGCCTGCCTGTCACAGCTCAGCCCTGGTCTTTGTCGTCATCGGCGGCAGCCCGTGCGCGCGCGCGGGCCTGTGCCTTGCGACGGCCCATATTCGCCTTTAGCGCCGCCTTCAACCGATCCTCGCGGGTCGGCGCGGATCTGCCCGCTTTCGGTGTCGCGCTTTGGCTGGTGGTCTTCGATGTGCTCATATCAGCTCTCTTACAGGCTGCGGGAAAAAGCGTCCAGATAACGCTTGCGCCCGTAGGGAATTGGGGCTAATTCACCGCCCACACTGTCAAGCCTGACCGATCACAGATCGCTTGGGCACGATGCTGGAATGCTGTGGTAGCTCAGTGGTAGAGCACACCCTTGGTAAGGGTGAGGTCGGGAGTTCGATCCTCCCTCACAGCACCAGCCGATCCCGCCAAAATCCGGCAATCTCTGTTCAGATCCCGCCCTCATCCCCAATCGCACTCATCAAAGGCGCGGACGACCCCCTTGATCACTCCTCAGCCCAGGCCCAGGGGCGGGTGAACTCACCCAGAACCGCATTGATCGCGGCCTCATCGACATCGCCCGATTTGGTGACCTGCGCCACCAGCCCCAGTTTCTTGCTTTCGATGACCGATGTCACCTGCGCCGCAATCCCGGCCTCCTCCAGCGCGGCATTATAGATGCGCGTGATGGCCCGCTTGCGCAGATCGGGCTTGAACACTTTCCCGACCGCCGTTTTGGGCAGCTCATCCATGATTTCCAGATATTTGGGCTTGGCTGCACGTTCATGCACGTTTTCGTCGCAATGCGCCTTCAACTCGGCGATGCTGACCTCGGCCCCATCGACCAGTTCGACATAGACGCAGGGCAATTCCCCGGCAAAGGCATCGGGTTGCCCGATGGCCCCGGCAAAGGCCACGGCCGGGTGGCTGGCCAGCGCCTCCTCGATCTCGGCGGGGTCGATATTATGGCCGCCGCGAATGATCAGATCCTTGGCGCGGCCGGTGATCCACAGATACCCGTCCGCATCAATCCGCCCCAGATCGCCGGTGCGCAGATAGATGTCATCGTGAAACAGGTCGATATTCTTGTCGCTCTCGGTATAGGTCGAGCCTTCGAACACGCCGGGATTGTCGATGCAGATCTCGCCCACCTCATCGGTGCCGCAGACGATCACACCTTCGGGTGTATGATTCAGAATGCGCACTTCCGTATGGGGCAGCGGCACACCGACCGAGCCGATCTTCTTTTCACCTTCCACCGGGTTACAGGCGACCAGACAGGTGGCTTCGGTCAGGCCATAGCCCTCGACCAGGGTCACGCCGGTTGCGCTCTCAAAGCGTTTGAACAGCTCCACCGGCAACGGCGATGACCCGGAAAACGCCGTCTTGATCGACGAAATATCGGCATCAACAGGGCGCTGCATCATCGCAGCAATCGCCGTCGGCACGGTGATGATGAACGTGACTTGCCAGCGTTCGATAAGCTTCCAGAAATTATCAAACACGCCCTCGCCGCGATAGCCCTGCGGCGTCGGAAACACCACATGCGCCCCGGACGCGATCATCGCCATCAGGATCACATGGCAGGCAAAGACATGAAACAGCGGCAGCGGGCAGATGATGGTATCACCATCATCAAACAGCAGCGTGTCACCCAGCCAGCCATTATAGATCATGCCGGAATATTTATGCTGCGCCACTTTGGGCATGCCGGTGGTGCCGCCGGTATGGAAATAGGCCGCGACACGGTCCTTTGTGCTGTCGGCGAAGGTCAGGCTGTCGGCGGGCTGTTTTGCCACTTCGGCGGTGAAATCGAGCACCCGCGCGCGATGCGTGACCGGGTTTTTCGGCCGGATCAGCGGCACGATCCAGCTTTTGGGCGGGCTGAGATAGCGCAGCAGATCCACCTCGAGCACGGTTTCCACATTGGGGGCCAGTGTCAGCGCCTCGGCCACTTTCTGCGCCACGTCGGTCTTGGGAAAGGCGCGCAATGTGACCAGAACCTTGGCATTGGTTTCGCGCAGGATGGCCGCGATCTGTTCGGCATCCAGCAGCGGGTTGATCGGATTGGCGATGCCCGCGACGCATCCGCCCAGCAGGGTCGTGGTGGTTTCGGTGCAATTGGGCAGCACATAGGCCACCGTGTCGGTTTCTCCGATGCCAAGCTCGCGCAACAGGTTTGCGACCTGCGTGACCTTGCGATGATATTGCCGCCAGGTCAGGGTCTCGGCCTTGTCTTTCGGGCCCGAAAGCAGCTGGAACGACACCGCGTTGTTGTCGGGCACGCGATCTGCGGTTTGTGACAGCAGTTGATACAGCGTTACCGCCGGTTGGCATTCAGGCCATGGTTGCGCCTTTTCAATAGCGCGCACATCAGCGATATTCGCAAAACGTGACATCCGGTCTCCTCCCATTCATCCGTCATCCGGCCCGTCATTTTGATATCGCGGGCCGTCATTTCAGATCAGGATGGGCAGAACCGGCCTGCAACGCAAGCGATTCAGGACAATGCGGGCAGGATTACTCTGCGGCAAGCCCTTCGGTGAACTGAAGCCGCGCCAGCCGGGCATAAAGCCCGCCCTGAGCCACCAGCGCGTCATGGCTGCCCTCGGCCACGATCCGGCCCGCGTCAAACACCACGATCCGGTCGGCCTGTTTGACGGTGGCCAGACGATGCGCGACAATCAAGGTGGTGCGGTTGGCGCTAAGCTCGGCCACCGCCCTCTGCACCGCGCGTTCGCTTTCAGCATCCAGCGCCGATGTCGCCTCATCCAGCAGCAATATCGGCGCATCACGCAGGATCGCGCGGGCGATGGCGATGCGCTGTTTCTGGCCGCCCGACAACATGATGCCGCGTTCCCCGACATAAGTGTCGTAGCCATCCGGCAGCGCGGCAAGAAAATCATGCGCAGCAGCGGCGCGGGCGGCATCCTCGACCTCTGCATCACTGGCACCGGGGCGGCCGAACCGGATGTTTTCGCGCGCCGAGGCGGCAAAGATCACCGGATCCTGCGGCACCAGTGCCATCGCCGCGCGAAAGGTTTCGCGGGTCATGTCGCGCAAGGGCACGCCGTCAATCGTGATCTGCCCCGAAATGGGATCATAAAACCGCAGAAGCAGCTGAAATATCGTTGATTTTCCGGCCCCCGACGGGCCGACCAGAGCCACGGTTTCGCCTGGATTGATGGTCAGGCTGACCCCGGAAATTGCCGCCGCATCGGGGCGCGTGGGGTAATGGAAATGCACATCCTCAAAGGCGATTGCGCCGGCCCCGCCCTGCGGCAGCGGCAGGCCGCGGGCGGGGTCGGCCACGCTGTCCTCATCCTGCAACAATTCCACCAGCCGTTCGGTGGCCCCCGCGGCGCGTTGCAATTCGCCCCAGATTTCCGACAGTGACCCGACCGCGCCTGCCACCATGATCGCATAGATCAGGAACTGGATCAGCTCGCCGATGCTCATCATCTCGGCGCGCACATCGCGCGCGCCAATCCACAGCACGCCCACCACGCCCGAAAACACCAGTGCAATGACGATCACCGTCATGATGGCGCGGGTGCGGATGCGGGCCTTGGCGCTGTCAAAGCTGGCTTCGGTGACGGTATCGAACTGCGCCGCGATGGCGCGTTCATTGGTGAATGCCTGCACCGCCTGCGCACTCAGCAGCGCCTCGGATGCCTTGCCCGAGCTTTCGGCGATCCAGTCCTGGTTCTGGCGGCTCAGGTGGCGCAGCCGCCGCCCCAAAAGGACGATTGGCACGATGATCACCGGCACGATCAGCAGCACAAGACCCGTCAGCTTGGGCGAGGAATAGAGCATAAGGCCCAGGCCACCGAGAAAAATCAGCAGGTTGCGCAGCGCCACCGAAACCGACGATCCGATCACCGACAGCAACAGCGTGGTATCAGTGGTGATCCGGCTCAGCACCTCACCGGTCATGATGCGCTCGAAAAACGCCGGGCTCATGTGAATCATCCGGGCAAACACCGCTTTGCGGATATCGGCCACCACCCGTTCGCCCAGCCGGGTCACCAGATAATAGCGCAGGCCGGTGCCAAGTGCGAGCAAACCCGCAATCGCCAGCGCGCCCAGAAAATACTGATCCAGCAGCGCCGCCGATTCCGTCTCGAACCCGTCAACCACCCGGCGCACGGCCAGCGGCAGCAAGAGCGATACGGTCGCCGTCAGGACAAGCGCGCATATGGCCGCAAGCACCAGCAGCCGATAGGGGGCCATGAACGGGGCCAGCGCCCGCAATGATCCGACGCTGCGCGATTTCTCACGTTCTTCCTCGGACCTCAGAGGCGCAGGGGGCGGGTTGGTGTCGGACATGCGGGTTATTCTGCCATATGAGGTTCCGGCAGGAGATACCCGCCCATCCGCGGGCAAGCAAGGGCAGGAAGGCCATCCTAGGGTAACTTACCGCAACGGTGCGCGCCGCAAGGCCATGCGCGCCAGAACAGACAGCACGAAAAGCCCCGCCGCCAAGCTCACGATGCTCGGCCCCGCCGGCGTGTCATAGGCCAGCGAAATCTGAAGCCCGCCCAGAACGGACACCGCACCGGATGCGGCCGCCAAGATCGCCATCCGCTCGGGCGTGGCCGCAAAGGGCCGGGCCGTGGCCGCCGGAATGATCAGCATCGCACCGATCAGCAAGACCCCCACCACCTTGATCGCCACCGCGACCACCAGCGCCAGCGCCACGGTCAGCACCAGTTCCTCGCGCCTGGGATTGATCCCCGCCGCATAGGCCAGATCAGGGTTCAGCGTTGCCGTCAGCAGGGCCTGCCACCGCCAGCCGACCAGGATCACAACCGTCACGGACCCGCCCCAGATCATCGCCAGATCCCCCCGCCCGACCGACAGGATATCACCAAAGAGATAGGCCATCAGGTCGATCCGAACCCCTTGCAGGAACGACACCGCGACCAGCCCGAAGGCCAGCGCCGAATGCGCCGCCACACCCAAAAGCGTATCCATCGCATAGCCGCGCCCCGACAGGGCCGTGACGCTGAGCGCCATGATCAGCGCCACGGCCAGCACGCCGGCAAAGATATTTATCGACAGCGCCAGCGACAGGGCCACGCCCAGGATCGCCGCATGTGCCGTAGCATCGCCGAAATAGGCCATCCGCCGCCACACCACGAAACACCCCAAAGGGGCCGCGGCCAGCGCCACGCCAAGCCCGGCCAGGGTGGCGCGGATCATGAAACTGTCAAGCAGGGTCATTGCGCGACCTCGTGATCATGGTCGTGACTATGGCTGTGTTCATGCCGATATAGCGCCAGCGCGCCGCCGGTCCCGGTGCCAAACAGAGCCCGGTATTCGGGGGCCGACGCGACTTGTTCGGGCGCGCCTTCACAGCAGATATGCCCATTCAGGCAGATCACCCGATCAGACGCCGCCATGACGACATGCAATTCATGGCTGACCATCAGCACCGCGCATCCCAGATGATCGCGCAATTTGGCGATGGTCTGATAAAACGCCGCCGATCCCGGTTGGTCCAACCCTTGCGTCGCCTCATCAAGGATCAGCAGTTCAGGGGCGTTCAGCACCGCGCGCGCCAGCAGCACACGCTGAAATTGCCCCCCCGACAGATCGGCCATCTGACGCGTTGCCAGGGCCCCGGCCCCGGCCTCGCTCAGGGCCGCGCCCGCCTGCGCCGCGCTCACCCGTTTTGGCAGGTCGAGAAACCGGCGCACGGTCAATGGCAGGGTCGGGTCGATATGCAGCTCTTGCGGCACGTAACCCAGCTGCAGCCCCGGTTTGCGCGTGATGGTCCCCGAGTCCGGCGAAAGCGCCCCGATGACGGCGCGCAGCATGGTCGATTTGCCCGACCCGTTGGGGCCGACAATGGTCACGATCTCGCCGGGTTCGATTGCAAAATCAACCTGATGCAGCACAATCTGCCCGCCAAGGCGCACGCAAAGCCCGCTAAGTTGCACAAGGCTCATTCTGCGCCCGCCTTCTGGCAATTGGGGCAGATGCCCCGGGCCTCGGTGACCAGGCGTTCAATCAAAAACCCGGCCTCTTCTGCTGCCCGGCCCAGATTGCCGCTGGCTGGTTCCACCAGCGCCTCGGCCACCGATGCGCAGACCCGGCAAATCAGGAACGCCGCCGAATGATCGGTGCCGGGATTGGTGCAGGCGATGAAGGCATTCAGTTGCTCGATCCGATGCGCAAATCCGTTCTTCACCAGAAAATCCAGCGCACGATAGGCCACCGGCGGCTGGCTGGCATGGCCCTCATCGCGCAGCCGGTCAAGGATTTCATAGGCCCCCAGGGCGCGATGTTCCTCCAGCAGTATTTCCAGCACCCGGCGGCGCACTGGTGTCAGCTGCAACCCCGCAATGCGGCACTGGTCTTCAACCTGCGCGATATTGCCCCGGCGACAGGCAGAATGGTCATGTTGTTCAAAGCCGATCGGATCCATGGCGCGGCCTTTGCCGTTTGAGTGTATTTCGACTTGCTATGTGATATCATCACATATATCAAGCCGCGCTGTTACATTATTGCGAGGAAAGCCGATGCTGCGCCCTGCCCTGATTGCCCTGTCATTGATTGTCGCGCCGATGGCCCGGGCCGAACCGCCGCGGGTCGCGGTCGATATCGCGCCGATCCACGGGCTTGTGGCGCAGGTCATGGGCGATCTTGGCGCGCCCGATCTGGTGATGACGCCCGGGGCCTCGCCGCATGATTACGCGCTGCGCCCATCCCAGGCGGCAGCACTTGAAGCCGCCGATCTGGTGATATGGATCGGCCCCGAGCTGACCCCATGGCTGGCGCGCAGCCTGGCAAACCTGGCCCCCGATGCGCAGGCAATTTCGCTGCTGGACGCGCCGCAAACCCTGAGCCTTGATGCCCGCGAGATGGCCATTTTTGCCACCCCAGAGCCGGATCAATCCGGTCACCGCACCCGCGACCCGCATGCCTGGCTGGACCCCGAAAACGCATATATCTGGGTCGGGCTGATCGCCGATGCGCTGGCAGATATCGACCCTGAAAACAGCGCCACCTACCGCGCCAACGCCGCCGCCGCCCTGACCGAAATCGCCGCCCTGCGGGCCGAGATCTCGGCCCGGATCGCCCCTGTTCGCGCCACGCCATTCATTGTGTTTCACGACGCCTACCAGTATTTCGAAACCCGGTTCGGCCTGAATTCCGTGGCGGCCATCGCGTTGACCGATGCCGCTGACCCCGGTGCCGCGCGGATCGAAGAGCTGCGCGCCATCATGGCCGCGCAGGATGTGGCATGTGTCTTTTCAGAGCCTCAGTTCAATGCCGGTCTGGTCGATACCGTGATGGCAGGGCGCGACGCCCGAACAACCGTGATCGACCCGATGGGCGTCGGTATTGCGCCCGGGCCGGAATTCTACCCGACTTTGCTGCGCAATGTCGCCGCGGCCTTTGTCGCGTGCCTGTCGGGCACTTGACCGCTTGTCGGGCATTTGGCCGCTTGTCGAAAAGGCTGGAGCGGGCGACGGGAATCGAACCCGTGTCTTCAGATTGGAAATCTGAGGTCTTACCATTACACAACGCCCGCGCGCGGTTTTCTTATGCCAAGCCGCATGGATGGTCAAGAAGTCCCAGACAATGCGACGGCAGGGCGGCAGATATCTGGGGTCGGCTCATCGGGCCGTCTCGATTTATCGACCATCCGAGACCGAAACGGGTTTGATCTGGTGATCCGGATGATCGGCCACGCCGGATTTGCGATGGCTATCTTGCGCTTGCGGTCCATCTTTGCGCGGGTCCTGCACCCATGGTGGCTTTTGGCATGTGTCCCGGTCCGGCCCCTGCCCGGCAGGGGCGCATCTTTTTCACCGCCCCTGGAATGATGCAGATCAATGAGGCCCGGAGCATTTTCACCTATCGTTCGGGCATGTTGCCCTGACATCGTGGTCTGGGCAGGTCTGTCAATCACACCGGAGACCCCAATGGCGAAGACCGCCCCCCGGCGCGGCACTGGAAAACCCGATCTGGCGCAGGTTCAATCATCGGCGAGGGTCACCGATCCACACCCGCACCAAAATCTTGATCGCGCATTGCGGGCGGCGGTTGCACGGTTGACCGGAGGCGTGTCGCCACATTCCGCAATAGCGGCCTGGAGTGACTGGGCCCTGCACCTGAGCCGCTCGCCCGGACGGCAATTGGAATTGGCTGAACGCGCCCAGAGCAATGCCCTGAAACTGCTCGAATTCTCGATGAGCGCTCAGAATCCCGAACCGAAGGCACCGCCTTTCGTTGCGCAAGACCATGATCACCGGTTTGCGGACAAGTCCTGGCAGAAACCGCCATTCAACCTGTGGCAGCAAAGCTTCCTTGCGGTTCAGGATTGGTGCGACGCCGCCACCGAAAACATGCGCGGCCTGCGCAAACAGGACGCCGACAGGACACGGTTCCAGGTTCGCCAGGCGCTTGACCTGATATCGCCATCCAATTTTCCCTGGATGAACCCCGAGATCATCGAAGAGACCCAAAAGCGTGGCGGCAGAAATCTGATCGAAGGTGCCCGGCACTTTTCACAGGACCTGTTCCAGACCCTGACGCAAAGCCGCAAGCCCGCCCCGCAGGGCTATCAGATTGGCAAAGACATCGCCTGCACGCCCGGGCAGGTGGTGTATCGCAATGACCTGTTTGAACTTATCCAGTATTCTCCGCAAACCGAAAAGGTTCACGCCGAACCGATCCTGCTGGTTCCGGCCTGGATCATGAAATACTATATTCTTGACCTTTCGCCGCATAATTCAATGGTGAATTACCTTGTGGGTCAGGGCTTTACCGTGTTCTTGATTTCGTGGTGCAACCCGACGGCCGATCAGGCCGAACTATCGCTCGAGGATTACAGGAAGACAGGCGTTTTAACCGCTCTGGATGCCATCAACGTGATCGTGCCGGGGGTCAGGATCCACGCCAACGGCTATTGCCTTGGCGGCACCCTGCTGGCGATAACGGCTGCAACCATGGCCCGCGATGGCGATGACAGGCTGGCCTCGATCACCCTGATGGCGGCACAGGTCGATTTCGCCGAAGCGGGCGAATTGCTGCTGTTTGTCGACGAAAGCCAGGTCGCCTTTGTCGAAGACATGATGTGGGATCAGGGCTATCTGGATCGCCCGCAAATGGCGCGGACCTTCGCCTCGATCCGGGCCGAGGATCTGATCTACACACGGGCCGTTAACCGGTATTTCCTTGGACGTGACGACCTGCCGACCGATATCGGCGTCTGGAACGGCGATACGACGCGGATGCCGGCCCGGATGCATTCGGAATATCTGAGATCTCTCTTTCTGGAAAACCGGCTTACAGCGGGGCGCTTTTCAGTCGAAGGAAAAGTGATTGCCCTCAAGGACATCGCCGCGCCCATGTTTGTGATCGGCACGGAAACCGATCATATCGCGCCGTGGCAATCCGTCTATAAGACCAAGCTCTTTACCGACTGCGACCTGACCTTCGCGCTGACCAAGGGCGGCCATAACGGCGGCATCATCAGCGAACCGGGGCACAAGGGCCGTCACTATCGGATCAGCCATCGCCCCGAGGGCGCTCTTTACGTCGGACCGGACGCCTGGCTGGCTCAGACCGCGACACAGCCCGGTTCCTGGTGGCCCGCCCTTTGCGAATGGCTGACATCTTGCAGCAGTGGAAAGGTCGAACTGCCACCAATGGGGGCTGCGGAAAAGGGGTTTGCGCCCATGGCGGCCGCCCCCGGCAGCTATATATATCAAACCTGACGGGCGGCAGTGCGATGCCGGATCGCCGATATAATCAGTCCGATCTGCCCCGAGACCAGCGGCACCAGGCTCATTCCGGAAATCAGCATCCAAGACGCGGCATCCGGCATGTGCAACTCAAGCGCGTCCGACGCCACGGGTATGAACAAAACCAGAAACAGCAGCCCCAAGCTCAGGGCGATGGCACCCCAGACAAATTTATTGCGGGTGATTTCATTGACGATCAGGCCCGATCTTGGATCGCGCATATTGAAGACATGCCACAGCTGCGCAAACGCAAGCGTCAGGAATGACACCGTGACCGCCTGCTGGATCGCAAGGTCGAGGAATTGTATCGCGATCACCAGCGCCCCCAGGGTTGCAGCCGTGATGCTCAGGCTGTGCAGCACAACCGCCACCCATATCGGGCGTGTCACAATGGGTTTGCCGGGGTCGCGGGGCGGATGTTGCAGGATTTTCGAACTGCCTTCGCCGGCAGCCAATGCAAAGGCCGGAAACACGTCCGTGACAAGGTTGAGGAACAGAATTTGCAAAGGCATCAGCGGCAGCGGCAGGCCCGAAAGGATCGCGAGGCCGACCACCAACACCTCGCTCAGATTGCATGACAGCAGATAGATGACAAATTTCTGGATATTTCTGAATATGATCCGTCCTTCACGGATTGCCGCGACGATCGAGCCAAACGCGTCATCGCGCAACACCATGGCAGCAGCTTCGCGCGCGACCTGCGTGCCGCGCAGGCCCATCGCAATACCGATATCGGCCTCCCGCAGGGCTGGCGCATCATTCACGCCATCCCCCGTCATCGCGACGATCTCGCCGTCATTCCGGTAGATCGAAATCAGGTCGAGTTTCTGGTCCGGGCTGACCCTGGCAAAAATATCCGCAGATTTGAGGGCGTCGATCTCGCTGCCCGACATTGCCGGCAATTGCGGCAAGCGCCTGCCTTCGATCACGACGGGATCGCCGTCGGCAAGTCCCACGGCGATCGCGATATTCCTTGCAGTCACCGCATGATCGCCTGTCATCATGATAACCCGAATTCCCGCTGATCTGCATTGTGCAATCGCTCTGTGCACATCGGGCCTGGGGGGATCGGACAAGCCGATCAGGCCCAGAAAGGTAAGCCCCGCATAATCGGCCGCCGCAACGTCACTGACCCGCCTTTTGGCAATTGCCAGAACACGCATACCCCGGGCGGCCATTTCATTCGTGCGCCTCTGCCAGATATCCGCCAGATCGCCGGACAGCTCTGCCACCGACCCGTCATTGCTGACAATTTCAGTGCAGGCATCCAACACGGCTTCGGGCGCGCCTTTGACCCACATCACATGATGACCCGCCGCCTGGTGAATCGTCGCCATCAGCTTGCTGGTCGAATCGAATGCAATCTCGCGCAGTTTCGGGAATTGCCGCGCATAATCGGATTTGTTTCTTGCCGCAGCCCTTCCTGCAATCAACAACGCCTGCTCCAGCGGGTCTCCTGTGTCGGGGTCGTCGCCCAGGCCAAGCTCGGCACTGTTGCACAGCACACTGGCCGTCAGGATCATGTCCAGACAGGGCAATTGCGCGGGGTTGACGGGTTCACCGGCCAAGGTGATGGCCGTATCCGACACCGAATAAACCGCCTCCGGGCAGTCTATTTCCTGCACGGTCATCTTGTTTTCGGTCAGGGTGCCGGTTTTGTCGGTGAAAATGATCGTCGTTGCCCCCAGCGTTTCAACCGCCGACAGACGCTCGATCAAGGCATTCTGTCTGGCCATGCGCCACATGCCGCGCGCCAGGGCCATCGTCGCGACCACAGGCAGGCCTTCGGGGATCGCGGCCACCGCCAATGCGATCGAGGCTTCGATCATCAAAACCACATCGCCGCCCTTGAGAATGCCCAGCACCCCCAGAACCGCGACCACGCCCAGCGTGAATTTGATCAATTGTCCGCTCAGCAGTTTCAACTGACGTTCAAGCGGTGAGCGTTCCGGCGCGGCCGCTTCGACAAGTTTGGATATCCGCCCCAGTTCGGACTGCATGCCCGTGGCCACAACCACCCCGACGCCACTGCCACGCGTCACGGCGGTCCCCTTGAACAACATGCAGGGCCGGTCCCCGATGGCGCAATCGGCATCAACGGCGGCGACAGTCTTGTCGACGGCAACGGATTCGCCCGTCAAAGCCGATTCGTCGGCAGACAGGTTTGAAGCCTCGACAAGACGAATATCTGCCGTAACCACATCCCCGCCCTCCAGAAGAACGATATCTCCGGGGACGATCTCGATTGCGGGCCGCATCACCGCGCGACCATCCCGCCTCAGCCGGGTCGCCTGACTGCCCAATGTGCGGAGCGCCTCCATCGACCGGGCCGCACGCCATTCCGTAACAAAGCCGATCAGCCCGTTGATCAGAAGGACCAGACAAACTGCAATGCTTTCTTTCCATTGCCCAAAGGCAAGTGCGATCGCAGCTGCCGCAGCCAGAAGCAGCACAACCGGGCTTTCGAACTGATGGATCATCAGGCGCAGCGCACTGGTCCGGTCCCGGAATTTCAGGGTATTGCGGCCGTATTCCAAAAGCCTCGCGGCAGCCTGGCGGTCAGACAGGCCGCTGGTTTGGGAGGTTTGCAGCAATGCGATCACACTGGCCGCACTTGCCGCATGCGGATTTGTGACGCCGGATTTGCGAACAGCCTGCTCCAACCCATCGGGTGGCATCACGCCCTGCGTCATGTCGTTTCTCGCCGGGAACGGGTTTTTGATGAGCATGTGCTGTTGTCCCTACCGAAACCGAAGACACCCCCCTTTGAGTTGGGCATTTCAGGGGCTCGAATTTTCCGCCCGGAGGCTTGCAGCCCGCTGCTGCCAAACATGGTGCCGATACGCCGCCATTTGACGCGATACCTGACCTTGTCTGCGCCAAAACCACCGTGAAGGAATTGATGCACGTCAAATCCGCCGCATAGGGTCAGGGCCCAATAGCCCGGATGAACGAATCCGCCCCAAGGTCAAACCGCCAATCACATGTTCGCCAGCCCAAGGGGCACCTGTCGCCAAAAGCGCGGATATATCCCTGCAGCGCCCGCCTCAATCTGCCCGATGATGACCTTGTGCTGACAAACCGGGAAATCGAACAGCTGCGACACATACCTGACATTAATTCCGCCCGGGATTGACTTTGATCAGCCGCCGTGGCGTCGGAATTGCGCCTTTGTCGCGCCGCACTGACCTGTGAAATCACGTATCAGGTAAAATAAATCAAACGGAGATCTTCTGATGACATTCCAACAGTTTATCAAATCCGAGAATGGCGCAGTGACCGTCGATTGGGTCGTGCTGACCGCCGCGATCGTGGGCCTGGGCCTGGCTGTCATGGCGGTCGTGTCCGGTGGCGTCGAGGATCTGTCGGGTGACACTGCGACAGAACTGGCCAGCGTCGAACCCGGCAGCATGTATGACTGGGCCTCCGGCGGCGCGTTGACGAATAGTGGCTGGGGCGATTTGGGAATTTTCTCGACCTCTCAATCCGCAACGGAAGCGGAATCCTATGCCGCGTCGGTATTGGCCGATAATGGCGGCGACTATCAGGCGGCCTATGACCAGCTTTATCAACAGGCGCTGGACATGACCTACGGGGATGGTGAATCCATCGACGATTTCGGCGCGTTCGAGGCGCTGGCCGCGGCAAATGGAGCCACGATCGATACCGGCAACAACCAGACCTATGCGGAACTGCACGCGACCTACAGCGCGAACGGCACTCTCTGAGCCTTGTGCCCGTTTCCCGCATATGACGGCCGATCTGCGACTGGATCGGCCGTCATTTGCCATCGGCCCAAGGCATTGTGCCCGGGAAATGTCGGCGCATGGATGCCGATGCTTTTGCGGCGCAGCAGGCCCGCGCAAAAGCCTCTGACCGGGGCCGGATCAGTGCCGGGTTGATGCGCGACCAAGCGCCCGAGGCTCTCTGACCGAGCGCTTGCCAAGGCCACGCCGCAATGTCACCACTGTGGCCTGCCCTTGCAACGCCCGAGCCCCGCCCATGTCCACCACTCCTTCTGCCCCGATGAACCCGGGCCGCGCCGCCCTGTGGATGATCGGGGCGATCGTGTCTTTCTCGGCCATGGCGGTGGCGGGGCGGGCGCTGGCGTCAAATCTCGATACGTTCGAGATGATGACATACCGGTCGATCATCGGGGTGGTGATCGTGGTCACCACCGCCGGGCTGACCGGTCGCCTGCACGAGATCACGACCCGCGACCTGGGCCATCACGCGATCCGCAACATTGCCCATTTCATCGGCCAGAACCTGTGGTTTTTCGCGCTGACCCTGATCCCGCTGGCGCAGGTCTTCGCGCTTGAATTCACCTCGCCGCTATGGCTGACGCTGCTGGCCCCGTTCTTTCTGGGCGAGCGCCTGACGCCGCTGAAACTGGTGGCGGTCGCGGCCGGGTTCCTGGGCATCCTGCTGGTGGCACAACCCGGCACCACGCCGCTGTCGATCGGCACGCTCGCCGCCGCCGCATCGGCCATTGCCTTTGCCTTTACCGGCATCTTCACCAAACAGCTGACGCGCCGGGCCTCGGTCACCTGCATCCTGTTCTACCTGACCGTGATGCAACTGGCCCTGGGGCTGATCACCGCCGGTATCGACGGCGATATCGCGCTGCCCGTCCTGGCCGACCTGCCCTGGATCCTGGTGATCGGGTTTGGCGGGCTGGCGGCGCATTTCTGCATCACCACGGCGCTGACCCTGGCCCCCGCCACCATCGTCCTGCCGATCGACTTTGGCCGCCTGCCGGTGATCGCGCTGATCGGGGTCTGGCTCTATGACGAGCCGATCAATCTGGCCGTGATTCTGGGCGCGCTGATGATTTTCGCCGCAAATTACCTGAATATTTCTTCCCAAACCCGCGACCGCCGCGCAGCCGGGCTGTAGCAAAAGAGCCACAATACGGGGGCCGCCTTGGGCACAAACCACCCCTGAAGCCACTTTACGCAAGGGAAGAATTGACCCCAATGGCTGATTTTTGTGACATCTATGGGAAGAGTTGGCCCAATGAGGCCTTGTGGAGGGACGAATTTGAAACACCTGATTTGGGCAACGACAGCCCTGATAGCCAGCACCGCACTGACACAGGCCGGTGGCATCGAACGCAACGCGCAAAGCGTCGGCATATTGTTTGAGGAAGGCACCTATGCCGAACTGGGCTTTGCCTGGTCCGATCCCGACGTTTCGGGCGACTGGAGCCTCCTGCCGGTAAGTTCGGGCGATATGGCCCCGTCCTATCTGGTCCCGTCGCTCAGCTACCGGATGGACCTGACCGATCAGCTGTCCTTTGCTTTCATCATGGGTGACCATGTCGGAGCTGACGCCAATTACCCGACCGGCACCGTGTATCCGGTGGCCGGCTCGACCGCGGAATTGAACGGCATGGCCTATACCGCGCTGCTCCGCTATGAATTCCGCTCCAATGTGTCGGTCTATGGCGGTCTGCGCATCAGCCAGTTGGATGGCGTGGTTTCCCTGCCCTGGTTTCCACCCGTCGGCTATACTGTTTCGGGTGATGCCGGAACCGAGCTTGGCTATGTCGTCGGTGCCGCCTATGAGCGCCCCGATATCGCGCTGCGCGTGTCGCTGACCTACAATTCGGCCATTGATCACACCTGGCAAGCAACGGAAACGCTTAACGGGGCCACCACCGCGACCACGTTCGAGACCACGATCCCGCAATCGCTGAACCTCGAATTTCAGTCCGGTGTGGCGGAAAACACGCTTGTTTTCGGCTCGATCCGTTGGGTCGACTGGTCCGAGTTCGACATCACCCCCCCCGTCTATACCGCTGCCACCGGCGGCGGATCGCTGGTGAATTATACCGATGACCGGATCACCTATACGCTTGGTGTCGGACGCCGCTTCAACGAGAACTGGGCCGGCGCGATCAGCGTGGTCCACGAACCTTCGGTGGGTGGCCAATCGGGCAATCTGGGCCCGACCGACGGGCGCAATGCCCTGGGCGTCGGCCTGACCTGGGAAAACGAGCAATTCGAGATCTCGGGCGGGGTGCAATATTCCTGGCTTGGCGACACTTTCACCGTGCCCGCCGTGGGGATCGGCACATTCTCCGACAATACGGCCATTTCGGCAGGCCTGCGGATCGGCATCCGTTTCTGATCCTTCCGCCTGACTTGAATTGGCCCCGTGCGACACCCCGCACGGGGCCTTTTTCGTTGCGCATTTCCGGATAGACCCCACCGCCCCTGCGCGGTATCCAAAGGCGTTCCCTGACCAGGAGGATAAAGGCAGCATGGGCCTGATCTACGAAACCGCCGGCGATTGGGCTGCTGCCCCCGAAAAACGGGTGCTGTTTTTCGGCATGTCGGGCCTGGGCAAGACCCATCTGGCAAATCTGCTGCGCGATCAGGGCAGCTGGTTCCATTACTCGGTCGATTACCGCATCGGCACCGCCTATATGGGCGATCACATCACCGATAACCTGAAGCGTCAGGCCATGCAGGTGCCGTTTCTGGCCGAGCTTCTGCGGTCGGATGCCATTTATATCGGATCCAACATTTCCTTCAACAATCTTGATCCGCTGTCGAGCTATCTGGGCAAACCCGGCGATCCCGACAAGGGCGGCCTGGCCTTTGCCGAATATATGCGCCGTCAGGATCTGCACCGCCGGGCCGAGATCAACGCGCTGCTGGATACGCC
Organism: Alterinioella sp.; assembly: GCF_058343375.1. Taxonomy (NCBI): domain Bacteria; kingdom Pseudomonadati; phylum Pseudomonadota; class Alphaproteobacteria; order Rhodobacterales; family Paracoccaceae; genus Alterinioella; species Alterinioella sp. The sequence continues at coordinate 12,325 of NZ_JBTUJH010000061.1, read as the reverse complement.
GCAATTCATCAAGCGGGCGCATGATCTCTATGGGTATGACAATTTCGTCTGCGATACCGGCGGGTCAATCTGCGAGGTCGTGGATCCCGCCGACCCGCGCGATGAGGTGCTGCGCACGCTTGGTGCCAACACGCTGATGGTCTGGATCGAAGGCAGCGAGGATCACACCGAGGAATTGATCCGACGGTTCGACAAATCCCCCAAGCCGATGTATTATCAGCCCCGGTTCATGCGAAAATTATGGGACGATTACAAGAATGAAAACAATCTTGTAGGAACTGACGTTAATCCTGATGCCTTCGTCCGATACGCCTATGGCCGTGCCTTGCGTCACCGCACGCCTCTCTATGATGCCATGGCGCGCAACTGGGGAATTTCGGTGCAAGCGGGCGATGTTGCCACCGTGCGCGACGCGGCCGATATCGATGCGCTGATCGCCTCGGCCCTGGCCGCCCGTCCCTCCTCTTCCTGATCCCGGACCGCTTTCATGCCCATCAAACTGCCCGCATCCCTGCCCGCCTATGAAGTCCTGTCCCGCGAGGGCATTCAGGTCATGGCCGAGGATGCCGCCGCGCGTCAGGATATTCGCCCGCTCAGGATCGGGTTGCTGAACCTGATGCCGAAAAAGATCCAGACCGAAAACCAGTTTGCCCGCCTGATCGCGGCCACCCCCCTGCAGATCGAGCTGAGCCTGATCCGGATGAGCGAACACCGCACCCGCAACACCGCCGCCGAACATATGGCCGAGTTCTACCGGCCCTTTTGCGAGGTGGCCGACTCGGGCGAGAAGCTCGACGGCCTGATCATCACCGGCGCGCCGATCGAGCACCTGCCCTTCGAGGAGGTGACCTATTGGGATGAACTGACCCGCGTCTTTGACTGGACGCAGACCCATGTGCATTCCACCTTTGGCGTCTGTTGGGGCGGCATGGCGATGATCAATTATTTTCACGGTGTCGCGAAACACATGTTGCAGGCCAAGGCCTTTGGCTGTTTCCGGCACCAGAATCTGGCCCCCGACAGCCCCTATCTGCGCGGATTTTCCGATGATTGCGTTATTCCCGTCAGCCGCTGGACAGAAATGCGCACCGATGAGATGCTGGCCGCAGATGGCCTGAAGATCCTGCTCGATTCATCCGATGTCGGCCCGGCGCTGGTTGAGGATCGGAGACATCGGGCGCTCTATATCTTCAACCATTTCGAGTATGACAGCAGCACCCTGAAACAGGAATATGACCGCGATATCGCGGAGGGAACGACGGTCAACGTGCCGATCAACTACTACCCCGGCGATGACCCCGCCAAACAACCGCAGAACCGTTGGCGCAGCCATGCGCATCTGCTGTATGGCAACTGGATCTCCGAGATTTATGGGACGACGCCCTATGACATGGCGCGGATCGGACAGGAGAAAACGGATCTGCGCGGCTAGGGGTGCAGGCTCTGGCCGGCCGGCCCTGCCGCGCCGGATTGCGCTGGACGCGCGCGCGGCCCATATTGAATCGCAAGAACAGCGCCAATGACATGAGGATTTCCATGGCCGATCTGCCCTTTGACGGCGCGATATCCGCATTTTTCAACGACGCGGCCCCAACGCATGTGCGCACGGCCATCGAGACGGCCAAGAAGGACCGCGTGCTGGATCCGTCCTTTCCCTATGGCAAGCGGATGGACCGCAAGGAATATGAGCGCGATCTGGCGGCGCTTCAGGTGGAACTGGTAAAATTCCAGGCCTGGGTCAAGGCGGGTGGCGCGCGGGTCGCGGTGGTGTTCGAGGGCCGCGATGCGGCAGGCAAGGGCGGCGCAATCAAACGGGTGCGCGAAAACCTGAACCCGCGGGTGGCTGGCGTGGTGGCGCTGTCGAAGCCCACCGACCGCGAGGCGCGGGAATGGTATTTCCAACGCTATATCCAGCATCTGCCTGCCGGCGGCGAGATCCGTCTGTTCGACCGGTCCTGGTATAATCGCGGCGTGGTCGAGCAGGTTTTCGGCTTTTGCGAGCCGGCACAGCGCGAAACCTTCTTCCGGCAATTGCCCGATTTCGAAAACATGCTGGTCGATGACGGCATCCATCTGGTGAAAATCTGGCTCAATGTCGGGCGCGCCGAACAGCTGCGCCGGTTTCTCGACCGGGAGGGCGATCCGCTCAAGCAATGGAAGCTGAGCTGGATTGATGTCGAGGGCCTGAAGAAATGGGACGCCTACAGTGCCGCAATCGGAGAAACGCTGACCCGCAGCCACAGCAAGCGGACCCCCTGGACGGTGATCCGGTCCGATGACAAACGCCGGGCGCGTCTGGCGGTGATCCGGCGCATCCTTGCCGGGCTTGACTATGCGGGCAAGGATCATCGGCTGGTGGGGCAGCCGGACCCAACCATCACCGGCGGCCCGGAAATCTGGACCGATGCGGGCCCGGATGTCTAAACGCGGCTATCACCACGGCAATCTGCGGCAGGCGCTGGTCGATGCGGCCCTGGTGCTGATCGAAGCGAAGGGCCCGACCGGGTTTACCCTGTCCGAGGCCGCCAAGACGGCGGGCGTGACGCCTGCGGCGGTCTATCGGCATTTCGAAGGCCGCGAAGATCTGATCGCCGAAGGCGCGCGACAGGGCCACGAAATCTTTGCCGATCTCATGGAATACGCGCTGGAAACCGGCGGCCCCACGGCGCTGGCCGCTTTTGAGGCCACCGGCCGCACCTATCTGGCCTTTGCCCGCAAATATCCCGGCCACTATATGGCGATGTTCGAAAGCGGCATCTCGGCCAATGCAAACCCCGCTCTGGCGGCGGCATCGGCGCGTTCCCGCGCCATCCTTGAACGCGCCGCCGAAGCCCTGTCGGAACATATTCCGCCCGACAAACGCCCGCCTGCGCGGATGTTTTCTGCCCATATCTGGGCGATGAGCCATGGCGTGGTAGAACTGTTCGCCCGCGGCAAGCCCGGCGGCAACGCCCCCTTCCCGCCCGAGGAATTGCTTGAGGCGGGGATCGGCATCTACCTGCGCGGGTTGGGGCTGATTGCGCCGGATCAGTGAGGATCGGACCACAGCCTCAAGCCGCGCATGCGAATGATGGGTCGGAATTTTGGATATTTGAAGCGCAAAGAAGGCCAGGCCGGGACTCAGGGCGGCGGCCGTTAACCTTAATATATGGGCTGTTAAGGTTAACGCGCACCCTTGATGGCCAGAATGATCCGCAGGCCTTCTTTGCGCTTCAAATATCCAAACCCTGCCCTCGCGGCCCGCGCCGCCGGGTGATATGACGCACCCGATCCGATCCAAACCGCCCGGAGGCACATTGCGATGACCTGGAAAACCCTCGATGACATGGACCTTGCCGGCAAGATCGTCCTGACCCGCGTTGACATCAACGTGCCGGTCAAGGATGGCGTGGTCACCGATGCCACCCGGATCAAGCGTATCGTGCCCACGATCACCGACATTCTGGCCAAAGGCGGCAAGCCGGTCCTGCTGGCCCATTTCGGCCGCCCAAAGGGCCAATATGTCCCTGAGTTGAGCCTGCGCGTGACCGTGCCCACCCTTGAGGAAAAAATGGGCCGGGCCGTCACTTTCGTTGAAAAGCCCGACCGGGCAATGCTGGAGGGTGCGGCAGCGGGCAGTATCATCCTGATCGAGAACACCCGTTTTTCCCCCATGGAGGAAGCCAACGACCCGAAAATGGCCAGGTTTCTGGCCTCTCTGGGCGATATCTACTGCAACGATGCTTTCTCGGCCGCGCATCGCGCCCATGCCTCGACCGAAGGCGTCGCGCGGTTGCTGCCCGCCTGCGCCGGGCGCCTGATGCAGGCCGAGTTGCAGGCGCTTGAGGCCGCGTTGGGCAACCCCGCGCGCCCCGTGGCCGCCGTGGTCGGCGGGGCCAAGGTGTCCTCCAAGCTCGACCTGCTGGGCAATCTGGTGGAAAAGGTCGATCACCTCATTATCGGCGGCGGCATGGCCAATACCTTTCTGGCAGCACAAGGTTTTGCGGTCGGCAGATCGCTGGCCGAACATGATCTGGCCGACACCGCGCGCGCGATCCTGGCCAAGGCCGCGACCACGGGTTGTGCCGTGCATCTGCCGGTCGATATCGTGGTTGCGCGCGAATTTGCCGCCCACGCGCCGCATCAGATCCTGGCCGCCGACCAGTGCCCCGAAGATGCCATGATCCTTGATGCAGGCCCAAAAACCGTGGCCGCACTTGCCGCCGTTTTTGCGAGTTGCAAGACGCTGATCTGGAACGGCCCGCTTGGCGCGTTCGAGCTTGAGCCTTTCAACGCAGCCACCAACGCGGCAGCCAGGATCGCGGCTGAACTGACCCAGGCCGGTGATCTGGTCTCGGTTGCAGGTGGCGGCGATACGGTCGCGGCGCTCAATCAGGCCGGCGTGGCCGATCAGTTCACCTATATCTCCACCGCGGGCGGGGCCTTTCTGGAATGGATGGAAGGCAAGACCCTGCCCGGCGTCGCGGCGCTGCAGGGTTGAGGCACTGTCCTTGCGCGCCCGATTGCACCGCCTATCCACGCCCTGTTAGCGTAACCAGAATTGCAGCCCGCCAAGTGCTGCAATATGACCGGGCCTGACCGGCAGGCGCGCCCTGCATCAAAAACCCGGGGGACACCCAGATGCCGAACCCAGACCAGACCGCCTGTATCCGCGCCGGACAGGGATTTATCGCAGCGCTTGACCAATCGGGCGGATCGACGCCCAAGGCGCTCAGGCTTTACGGGATCGAACCCGATGCCTACGCCACGGAATCCGAGATGTTCGACCTGATCCACGCCATGCGCGCCCGCATCGTCAATTCCCCGGCTTTTTCAGGCGACCGGGTGGTCGGCGCGATCTTGTTCGAGATGACCATGGACCGCCAGATCGGTGGCAAACCCGCCGCCGCCGCCCTGTGGGAAGACAAAGGCGTTGTCCCCTTTCTCAAGGTCGACAAGGGGCTGGAGGAGGCCCATGACGGCGTCAGGCTGATGAAACCGATGCCGGATCTTGATGCATTGCTGACCCGCGCCAAGGGACTGGGAATCTATGGCACCAAGATGCGCTCGGTCATCGACGCGGCCAACCAGGACGGCATCAATGCCATCGTGGATCAGCAATTCAAGATCGGCGCGCAGATCATCGACCATGGGCTGGTGCCGATTCTGGAACCCGAGGTGACCATTTCCATCGCTGACAAGGCCGAGGCCGAAACCCTGCTGCGCGACGCGCTCCTGGCCCGGCTGGATCAGCTGCCCGAAGACCAGATGGTGATGCTGAAGCTGACCCTGCCTGAGGTCGACAACCTGTATAAACCGCTGGTCGATCACCCCCGCGTGCTGAAGGTCGTGGCGCTGTCGGGTGGCTATGACCGTGACGAGGCCAATGCCCGCCTGGCGCGCCAGACCGGCGTGATCGCCAGTTTCAGCCGTGCTTTGACGCAAGGGTTATCGGCCGATCAGAGCGATGCCGAATTCAACGAGACCCTGGAGACGGCCATTGCCTCGATTGCGGCGGCCTCGGTCGCGGGCTGACAGCCCCCCGCGCCCGAGCATTGCTCTGGCGCGGGCGTTTTGGCTCAGGCCTCTGCGTCGGACCCGATATAGATCTGGAAAAAGGCCGGCTCACCCATCCGTTCGAGCAGCGCCAGCTGCTGATCCAGCCAGGCCCAATGGCCTTCCTCATCCAGCGCGATGGTTTCAAACAGGATCCGCGTGCCGATATCATTGGCCTCCGACGCCTCCCGCGCGGCCTGGGTATAAAATTCTATGGCATCGGCCTCATCCTTGCGGTCGGTCTCGAACATTTCGGCCAGCGTGTCGGAGCGCACCGGTTTCTTGGCGGGCACCACTTCGGGATTGCCGCCCAGAAACAGAATTCGGTCGATGAAATTGCCGGCATGGCCAAGCTCTTCGGTCATTTCCTCACGCATCTTGGCGGCCAGCTTGTCCAGCCCCCAATCGCTCAGCACATGGGCGTGCAGCAGATATTGCTGAACCGCCGACATCTCCATCGCCAGGCCTTGTTGCAGGGCGGCTATACTTGTCTGTTTTCCGGGCATGAATGCATCCTTTTCCATCTATTGCAGCGGGCTGTCGCAGCACCCGCAATGTTAACTTAGAATCAATCTAATATACCAGAGGCCGCATGCAACCCCACGGTCAGAAATGCCGCAGCTGCCTATCCGATCCGCTCCAGAATGGCGCTTGTATCCATCGCCGCCATGCTGCCCGCCACCTGCCCGCGCGGCGCGCCCAACCGGGTATCCGCATAGGCGGCGGCGATGGCATCAGGGGCCTGATCCAGCAGCACGGCAGCGCTCAGCAAACGGGCCAGGCTTTCGGCAAACCAGCGCGCCTCGGCCTCGGGCGGCGGGGCGGGCCAGCGGTCCCGATGCGCTGCCAATGCCGCGTCATAGGCGCGGCAGCCGCCGGTGGCCGCCTGCAATTCGGCGTCCAGAACCTCGCCGGCCAACGGGCTGCGCGCCAATGTGCGCAGGATATCAAGGCAGATCACATTGCCCGAGCCTTCCCAGATCGAATTCAACGGGGCCTCGCGATAGAGCATCGGCAGACCGCTTTCGACAACATATCCGGCCCCGCCAAGCACCTCCATCGCCTCATAGATCAGACCCGGGCAGAGCTTGTTATTGAGGAATTTCGCCAGCGCCACCGCGATACGGGCAAAGGCGCGGTCGGCCTCCGTGGCGCCATCAAAGGCGCGCGCCACCCGCAGCCCAAGCGCCGTCGCCCCTTCCCAATCCAGCGCCAGATCGGCCAGAACCGCCTGCATCAGCGGCGCATCGATCAGCCGGCGCTGAAACGCGCTGCGGTGGCGGACCCAATGATGCGCCTCTGCCAGCGCCGCCCGCATCAACCCGGCCGGGGCCAGCGCCGTATCCAGCCTTGTGTGATGCACCATATCCAGGATCAGGGCGATACCGCGCCCGGCCTCACCCAGCTGCAGGGCAAGAGCATCGTGATATTCGATCTCGGCCGAGGCATTGGCGCGGTTGCCCAGCTTGTCCTTCAGCCGCATCAGATGAATGGCATTGCGCTCACCCTCCAACCAGCGCGGCACCAGAAAACAGGTCAGCCCGCCAGGGGCCTGCGCCAGGGTCAGAAACCCGTCCGACATCGGGGCCGAGCAGAACCATTTATGCCCCGTCAGCCGCCAGCCGCCATCGCCTTGCCGGGCCAGGGTGGTGTTGGCGCGCAGATCGCTGCCGCCCTGTTTTTCCGTCATCGCCATGCCGATTGTGACGGCGCGTTTTTGGGCAATCGGCAAAGCTGCGGGCTCATATCCGGCCACCGTCAGCTTTGCCGCCCAATCGGCCAGGTCGGGCACCGCCCGGATCAAGGGCACGGCGGCGTAGGACATGGTCATCGGGCAACAGGTTCCCGGCTCGACCTGGCTGTGCAGATAGACCATCGCGGCATGGGTCACATGGGCCCCGCCGGTCCAGGGCTTGGCGGCATAGCCCGCGCCAAGACCAAGCCGCATCATGTGATGATATCCGGTGGGAAACGCGACCTCATCCAGCCGCCGCCCACCGCGGTCAAAGACCCGCAGTTCCGGCCCGACCCGCTCTGCCTCCTGCGCTGCGGCCTGGGTTTCCGCTGTGCCCAAAGCCGCCCCATATGCGGCCAGCGCGACCCGATCCGCCCCGATCGCATGGTCGCGCAATACCGGGTCATCGGCCCAAAGATCGCGCCCGCCGCGAAGTGGCGGCTGGTTGGTGACCGCGTGGGTCGGCAGGTCGGACCGGGCGTTGTTCATGGCGCATCATACCCCAGAAGCATGTCGCGCCAAATCGAATTCACCGGCCGATCAGGCGCGACGCGCTATAATCAAACCGAATGGGGGGATTCCCTTTTGCAGGATAATATGCGAGTCTGCCCGCAGTCGCCCATTCAACGAGGCGGCAGGATGGCAGATGCAGAAAAAGCGATCTTTGATCGGGCTCTTGGTGCCCATGGGGCTGCTCTTTGTCGGGGCCTATTTCACCTTTGCCGCCGTGCAGGGCGATTACGGTCTGTTTCGCCGCATTCAGATCGAGGCCGAGCGCGATATCTATCAGGCCGAGCTGGACGCGCTGACCGCGCAAACGGCGGAAATGACCCTGCTGACGCGGCGGCTGTCGGATGATTATCTGGACCTTGACCTGCTGGACCAGCAAGCCCGCGAACGGCTTGGCTACATGCGCGCCGATGAGGTCGTGCTGCCCTGACCCCTGTCATTCGACGTGATTTCGGCGCATTCTGACGCAACGGCAATTCTTTGCGTGATTTTTTGCACGCAATGCGATAGAGGGTAGTTCAACGTTAAACTATCTACCCAAAACGCAGGAGGGGCTCGCATGGCCGCACGCAAGGCATCTGCGAAAAGTGCCGCAAAACCAAACGTTTCCGCAGAAGAGCTGCTGAATTTTTACCGCGAAATGCTGCTGATCCGCAGATTCGAGGAAAAGGCCGGCCAGCTTTACGGAATGGGTCTGATTGGCGGTTTCTGCCATCTTTATATCGGTCAGGAGGCTGTCGTTGTCGGTCTTGAGGCCGCAACCAAAGAGGGCGACAAGCGCATCACCTCCTATCGCGATCACGGCCATATGCTGGCCTGCGGCATGGACCCCAAAGGCGTCATGGCCGAGCTGACGGGCCGCGAAGGCGGCTATTCCAAGGGCAAGGGCGGCTCGATGCACATGTTCTCGAAAGAGAAGCATTTCTATGGCGGCCACGGCATTGTCGGTGCCCAGGTGCCGCTTGGCGCAGGCCTGGCCTTTTCCGACAAATACAAGGGCAATGACAATGTCACCTTCACCTATTTCGGTGATGGCGCGGCCAATCAGGGCCAGGTCTACGAGACCTTCAACATGGCAGCACTTTGGCAATTGCCGGTGATTTTCGTCATTGAAAACAACCAATACGCCATGGGCACGGCGCAGGCGCGATCGACTTCCTCGGCCGATATCTACACCAGAGGCGCGGCCTTTGGCATTCCTGGCGAAACCGTCGATGGCATGGATGTGCTTGCGGTCAAAGCGGCCAGCGTGAAAGCCACCGCGCATTGCCGCGCCGGCAAGGGCCCCTACATTCTGGAATTGAAAACCTACCGCTATCGCGGCCATTCCATGTCGGATCCGGCAAAATACCGGACCCGCGAGGAAGTGCAGAAAATGCGCGAGGAACGCGACCCCATTGAACATGTCCGCACCATGCTGCTGGCCGGCAAACATGCCAGCGAGGACGACCTGAAGGCAATCGACAAGAAGATCAAGGGCATCGTCAACGATGCCGCCGAGTTCGCCAAGCAAAGCCCCGAGCCCGCGCTCGCGGAACTTTGGACCGATATTTACGCTGACGCCTGAGGGGAGACGACACTTATGGCAATCGAAATTCTCATGCCCGCCCTGTCCCCCACCATGGAGGAAGGCACATTGGCCAAATGGCTGGTGAAAGAAGGCGATACTGTCACCTCGGGCGACATTCTGGCCGAGATCGAAACCGACAAGGCCACGATGGAATTCGAGGCCGTCGATGAAGGCGTGATGGGCAAGATCCTGATCGCGGAAGGCAGCGAAGGCGTGAAGGTGAACACCGCCATCGCGATACTTCTGGAAGAGGGCGAAGATGCCTCTGCCGTGGCCGCGCCACAAGTCGAGGCACCGGCATCCGCCGCCGAAGCAGCCCCCGCCGCAACCCCTGCCCCCGCGCAGGTCGCAGCGCCGGTGCCGACGCTCAATGTCGAACCGGATTATCCGGCCGGCACCAAAATGAAGATCCAAACCGTGCGCGAAGCCTTGCGCGACGCCATGTCCGAGGAAATGCGCCGCAACGAAAATGTCTTTCTGATCGGCGAGGAAGTTGCCGAATATCAGGGTGCCTACAAGATCAGCCAGGGCATGCTGGATGAATTTGGCCCAAAGCGCATCATCGACACGCCGATCACCGAACACGGCTTTGCCGGTATCGCGGTCGGCGCGGCCTTTGGCGGGCTCAATCCCATCGTCGAGTTCATGACCTTCAACTTTGCCATGCAGGCGATTGACCAGATCATCAACTCAGCCGCCAAGACGCTTTACATGTCGGGCGGTCAGATGGGGGCACCGATGGTGTTTCGCGGGCCGAACGGGGCCGCCGCGCGGGTCGGCGCGCAACACAGCCATGATTATGCCGCCTGGTATGCCCAGGTGCCCGGTCTGAAAGTGGTGATGCCCTATTCGGCGGCCGATTACAAAGGCCTGATGAAAACCGCCATCCGCGACCCCAACCCGGTGATTTTCCTGGAAAACGAGATCCTCTATGGCCGCACCGGCGAGGTTCCGGTGCTGGAGGATTTCACCATTCCCTTCGGCAAGGCGCGGATCTGGCGGGAAGGTTCGGATGTGACCATCGTCAGCTTTGGCATCGGCATGCAATACGCGCTGGAGGCCGCCGACAGGCTGGCCGAAGACGGCATTTCAGCCGAGGTGATCGACCTGCGCACCCTGCGCCCGCTTGATTACGACACCGTGCTGGCCTCGGTAATGAAGACCAACCGCTGCGTCACGGTCGAGGAAGGCTTCCCCGTCGCCTCGATCGGCAACCACCTGTCTGCAACCATCATGGAACGCGCCTTCGATTATCTCGATGCGCCGGTGATCAACTGCACCGGCAAGGATGTGCCGATGCCTTACGCCGCCAATCTGGAGAAACTCGCGCTGGTGACAACGGAGGATGTCATCGGTGCCGTCAAACAGGTGACTTACAGATAAGCCATGGAAATTCTTGGAAAAGACAAGTTTGCCGAAGCCTGCCGCATGTCCGTTCAACTGGACGGAATCGCGGTGGTCGCGCTGGTATCGGATGCAATGCTCTCGGCCGAATTCGGGCGTGGCGCAAAGGTCAGCCACCGGCAAGCTTACGAATGGATTGCCGCCAATCAACATGACCTGACCGATGCGATCAGGGCGTTATTGGCCGGAAAGCCGCCGCGCGCAGCCTTCGGGGCCGTGGTGCTTGAACAGGAGACATAAAGAAGATGCCTATTGAAATTCTCATGCCCGCCCTGTCCCCGACAATGGAGGAGGGCACATTGGCAAAATGGCTGGTGAAGGAAGGCGATGAGGTCAGCTCGGGCGACCTTCTGGCCGAGATCGAGACCGACAAGGCCACGATGGAATTCGAGGCCGTCGATGAGGGCGTGATCGGCAAGATCCTGATCGCGGAAGGCACCGAAGGCGTGAAGGTGAACACCGCCATTGCGGTGCTGCTCGGCGAGGGCGAAAGCGCGGATGATATCGGCGCGGCCACCCCGTCTGCCGCTGCTGCCCCCGCCCCGGCGGACGCCGCTGCACCTGTTGCCCCGACACAAGCCGCGCCCCCTGCCCCGGCCGCCCCCGCTGGTGCCGATGGCAGCCGCATCTTTGCCTCGCCTCTGGCCCGCCGGATCGCGTCGCAAAAGGGTCTGGACCTCGCCCTGATCGCGGGCACCGGCCCGCGTGGCCGGATCGTCAAGGCCGATGTGGAAGCGGCAACTGCTGCCGCGCCCGCGCCCGCTCCCGCGCCCGCTGCGACCCCGGTGGCTGCCACCACCGCCATGCCCACCGGCCCCTCCACCGATATGGTTCTGAAAACCTACGCGGATCGCGAGTTTGAGGAGGTCAAACTGGACGGCATGCGCAAGATCATCGCCGCCCGCCTGACCGAGGCCAAGCAGACCATCCCGCATTTCTACCTGCGCCGCGATATCCGTCTGGATGCATTGCTGAAATTCCGCAGCCAGTTGAACAGGCAGCTTGAAGCGCGTGGCGTGAAACTGTCGGTGAATGATTTCATCATCAAGGCGGTCGCGGGCGCATTGCAAGCGGTGCCCGAATGTAACGCGGTCTGGGCGGGCGACAGGGTGCTGAGCCTCAAGGCCTCCGATGTGGCCGTGGCCGTCGCCATCAAAGGCGGGTTGTTCACCCCGGTGCTGCGCGATGCGGATATGAAATCGATCTCGGCGCTGTCGGCCGAGATGAAAGACCTTGCCGCGCGCGCCCGCGAGCGCAAGCTTGCGCCGCATGAATATCAGGGCGGATCCTTCGCCGTGTCAAACCTCGGCATGTTCGGCATCGACAATTTCGACGCCATCGTGAACCCGCCCCATGCCGGCATTCTGGCCGTCGGCGCGGGCGTCAAGAAACCCGTTGTCGGCGCGGATGGCGAATTGGCTGTCGCAACCGTGATGTCGGTCACCATGTCGGTCGATCACCGCGTCATCGACGGCGCGCTTGGCGCGAAGCTGCTGAATGCCATCGTGGACAATCTTGAAAACCCGATGACAATGCTGGCCTGACAGCCGGGCCCTGAAATACAAAAAAGG
>NZ_JBTUJH010000060.1:0-4168 GCF_058343375.1 Alterinioella sp. | reverse complement strand
TTCACACCACCGGCATTTATGGCGCTGGCATGTTGATCACCGAAGGCGCGCGCGGGGAGGGCGGCTATCTGACCAACAGCGAGGGCGAACGTTTCATGGAGCGCTACGCCCCCACCTATAAAGACCTGGCCAGCCGCGATGTGGTCAGCCGCTGCATGACAATGGAGATCCGCGAAGGCCGCGGTGTCGGCCCCAAGGGCGACCATATCCACCTGCACCTGAACCACCTGCCCAAGGAAACGCTGGATCTGCGCCTGCCGGGCATCTCGGAATCGGCCCGCATCTTTGCCGGGGTGGACCTGACCCGCGAACCGATCCCGGTTCTGCCCACCGTGCATTACAACATGGGCGGCATTCCGACCAATTACTGGGGCGAAGTGCTGAACCCGACCGCGAAAAACCCCGATGCCACCGTGCCGGGGCTGATGGCCGTGGGCGAGGCCGGTTGCGCCTCGGTTCATGGGGCCAACCGGCTCGGTTCCAACAGCCTGATCGATCTGGTGGTCTTTGGCCGCGCCGCCGCGATCAAGGCAGGCAAGATCGTCGATCCCGACACGGACACTGCGCCGACCAACCCGGCCGCGCTCGACAAGGCTCTGGGGCGGTTCGATGATATCCGTTACGCCAATGGCTCCATCCCCACCGCCGATCTGCGGCTGGAAATGCAGCAAACCATGCAGGCCGATGCCGCCGTTTTCCGCACCGACAAGACGCTGGCCGAAGGTGTCGGCAAGATGCAGGCCGTGGCCGCCAAGATGTCCGATCTCAAGGTCACGGATCGGTCGCTGATCTGGAATTCGGACCTGATGGAAAGCCTCGAGCTGACCAATCTGATGCCCAATGCGCTGGCCACCATCGTTGCCGCCGAGGCGCGCAAGGAAAGTCGCGGGGCCCACGCGCATGAAGATTACCCCGATCGGGACGACAAGAAATGGCGCAAGCACAGCCTGGCCACGGTCGATGACACCAAAGTGACGCTGGCCTATCGTCCGGTCCATCTCGATCCGCTCTCGACCCAGGCCGAGGGTGGCATTGATCTGAAAAAGATCGCGCCCAAGGCACGGGTGTATTGATGCGCGCCCTGTTGAAAATCGCCGGGCTGGTGGTTCTGTCCGGCTGCGGCGTGGTGTCGGACGCCACCGATGATCTGGCCCGCCAACAGGCCAAATCGGCGGTGGGCCAGGTCGTGACCAACCGCTTCCCCGGCGCCAATGTGGCCCCCGTTACCGATTGCATCATTGATGCGGCCTCGGCCGGTGAAATCCTGTCGCTGGCGGGCGCGTCGGTCACCGGCGTGACCCAGAATACGATCAATCTGGTGATCAATATCGCGGCCCGCCCCGACACGGCATCCTGTCTTGCGCGCAACAGCCTGAGCCAGCTCTGAATGGCGCGCGCGCACCCCATATTGACAGGCCGGTGGCAGCCATGGATCTGATCGCGCCCCGCGTCATGGGGCTTGGCACCCATCACAAGACCGGCACCGTCTGGATGCAGCGCGTCTTTCGCACCATGGGCCGGGCGTTCAATATCCCCTGCGCGCAGGTGTTTCGCAAAACCGCGGATGACCTGGTGCCCGATGCGGGGCGGATTTTCCTGTTCTCCTGGTCGACACGGTTTCACGACAGCATCCTGTCGCGCCCCGATACCCGCATCATCCACATGATCCGCGACCCCCGCGATGTGCTGCTCTCGGGGATGCGATACCACCAGATCTGTGGTGAGTTTGGCGAGAAAGCCATCCATATGAAACGCGATGATCTGGGCGGGCGCAGCTATCAGGACCATATCCGCAGCCTGCCCGGCGATGCGGAAAAGCTGCTGTTCGAGATGGGCGAACGCCATGCGCGGACCATTCGTGAAATGACCGCCTGGGATTATACCCGCCCGAATGTGATCGAGCTGCGCTATGAGGATCTGATGCAGGACCATGATGCCGAGGCCTTTACCCGGCATCTGCGCGCGCTTGGGCTAACGGCTGATGAGGCCCAGGAAGGCGGCCGGATATTCTGGCGAAAGAGCCTGTTTGGCGGCCTTGCCAAAGACGCCAGGCGCGACGACCGGGTCAAGACCCATGTCACATCGGGCAAGATCGCCCAGTGGCGCACTGACCTGCCGCGCCCGGTTGCTGAAATCTATGCCGAACGGCATGGCCGGGATCTGGTCACGCTCGGCTATGAAACCCACCCGACAAACTGGTTGCGGGAGCTGCAATATGTCGCCTGATCCCCGCCCTCTGACATCCGCCCGAAGGAGCTGACCCATGGTCCAATTCACGCTTCCCCGCAATTCCAGGATGATGACCGGCAAGACCTGGCCCAAGCCCGAGGGGGCGACCAATATCCGCAAGTTCCAGATCTATCGCTGGAACCCCGATGACGGCAAGAACCCGCAGGTCGATACCTATTTCGTCGATCTGGACGAGTGCGGCCCGATGGTTCTGGACGCGCTGATCAAGATCAAGAACGAGATCGACCCGACCCTGACCTTTCGCCGCTCCTGCCGCGAAGGCATCTGCGGCTCCTGCGCGATGAATATCGACGGCATCAACACGCTGGCCTGCATCTATGGCATGGATGAGGTCAAGGGCGACGTGAAGATCTACCCGCTGCCGCATATGCCGGTGGTCAAGGATCTGATCCCGGATCTGACGCATTTCTACGCCCAGCACGCCTCGATCATGCCGTGGCTGGAAACCAGGACACAGCGCCCCGAACATGAATGGCGCCAATCCATCGAGGATCGCAAGAAGCTGGATGGGCTTTATGAATGCGTGATGTGCGCCTCCTGCTCCACCGCTTGCCCCAGTTACTGGTGGAACGGCGACCGCTACCTTGGCCCCGCCGCGCTGCTGCACGCCTATCGCTGGATCATCGACAGCCGCGATGAGGCGACGGGCGAACGCCTGGACGAGCTGGAGGATCCCTTCAAGCTCTATCGCTGCCACACCATCATGAACTTCACCAAGACCTGCCCCAAGGGCCTGAACCCGGCCGCGGCCATTTCTGCGATCAAGAAGATGATGGTCGAGCGGCAGTTGTAAGGGGATTGCCAAGTCGATTGACCCGGCCATGGCCTGTATGCACAGGGTGTGCACGGGGTGTGCACGGGGTGTGACCGCCGTTTTTCAAGGGATCCAGCGCCATGACGGAACCAAAGGACGCCGCCGCCCGCCGGGCCATTGCGCCGGTGATCTGCTACCCCGATGACACGCTGCCGCGCCTTGATGCGGGTCTGATGGCGCGTGCAAAGGAAGGCTGGCGGAAGGTTTCGGAAACCCGTGTCGCGCCGCGCGAGGCCGCCTGTTTTCATGCCAAAGCGGGGCAGGTGTTTCGCATTTCATCGGTCGAAGGCCCGCAGGTGGGTGACTTCAACCTTTGGAACGCAAAGGATTTTTCGGAACGGTTCTATTCCGGCAAGACCCGCGCGCTGCATGGCACCCATGTCACGACCGGTGACAGGCTCTGGTCATCTTTTCCCGCGCTGCGCCCGATGGCCACGATCATCGCCGATTCGCTTGGCTGGTATGGCATTGATGATTTCGGCGGCTCGGTCCATGACGTGATCGGCACCCGCTGCGATCCCTACACGCATAACCTCTTGTCCGGCGGCCAGTATCATCACTGCTGCCATTCCAATCTGACCCGCGCCTTCGCCACCGAAACCGGCCTGTCATTGGCGCAAGCCGAGCCGCATATCCACGATGTTCTCAATGTTTTCATGTGCACCGGATTCAGCCGCGATACGGGACAGTATTTCATGAAGGCAAGCCCGGTGCGCCCCGGCGACCATCTTGATTTCATAGCCGAAATTGACGTTATCGGGGCGCTTTCTGCCTGCCCCGGTGGCGATTGCGGCTCGGACCATTCCTCTGACATGGCCGCTTGCCACCCGCTCTTGATAGAAGTTTTCGACTGTGCCGCCACGCCGGGCTGGCAAAGCCCTGACCTCAACCGATATGCAGGCGGGCACGGCGCGGAATAGGATTGGGGTGTATCCCCTTGAGGCAAGTCAGGACTTGCGCCGCTAGGGTCAGGACCCATTAATCCTGCGCCACTGGCGCTGATTTGCCAAAATATCAGTGGTTTGGCGTGCGCCGCCCATGGTGGCTCCATTTGCAAGCGCGCCGAGACGCTGAGATGAAGGCAAATCAGCGTCCCTTGGATTT
>NZ_JBTUJH010000059.1:0-9863 GCF_058343375.1 Alterinioella sp. | reverse complement strand
GCTTTACACACTAATGAGAACGGGGCGAGGGCGTCGTTGGGGACGAGGCCTCGGAAATCGTTGGTCAGCAGCGTGCCCCAGCCGAACGAGACCTTCACCCGGCCCGCGAATTGGGCGTGCAGGGTGGCGATGGTTTCCACGTCCAGCCCGTCCGAGAAGATCACCAGTTTTTCGCTTGGGTCCTCGCCGCGCGCGGCCCACCAGGTGATGGCGGTTTCGGCCGCGCTTGCCGGGTCGCCTGAATCGATGCGGATGCCGGTCCAGCCGGCCAGCCAGTCGGGCGCGTTTTTCAGGAAGCCTTCGGTGCCGTATGTGTCGGGCAGGATGATGCGCAGATTGCCGGAATGCTCCTCCTGCCAATCGCTAAGCACGTCATAGGGGGCCTGCGCCAGGGCTGCGTCATCCTCGGCCAGGGCGGCGTAGATCATCGGCAGTTCATGCGCGTTGGTGCCGATGGCCTCGATCTCGCGGCGCATGGCGATGTGGCAGTTGGAGGTGCCGGTGAACTTGTCGCCCAACCCCTCCA
Organism: Alterinioella sp.; assembly: GCF_058343375.1. Classification (NCBI taxonomy): domain Bacteria; kingdom Pseudomonadati; phylum Pseudomonadota; class Alphaproteobacteria; order Rhodobacterales; family Paracoccaceae; genus Alterinioella; species Alterinioella sp. The sequence continues at coordinate 9,337 of NZ_JBTUJH010000059.1, read as the reverse complement.
TCATCGCCTGCACGCACCAATCCTGCCACAGGTAGCTGTGCCGGCGCCGCGTGCCGAAATCGGCGATGCGCAGATCGGGGATATCGCGCAGGCGTTCGACCTTTTGCCAGAGCTTGGTCATGGCGCGGGCATAGAGCACCTGCAATTCGAACCGGCCCATATCGGCCAGCACCCTGCGCCCGCGCAGCTCCATCAGCACGGCAAGGGCGGGAATTTCCCACAGCATGACCTCGGGCCAGGAGCCTTCGAATGTCAGCTCATATTGCCCGTCGCGCTTTTCCAGGTGGTAGGCGGGCAGGCGCAGGTTTTCGAACCAATCCATGAATTCGGGGGTGAACATCTGGCGCTTGCCGTAGAACAGATTGCCGCGCATCCAGGTGCTTTCGCCGCGGCTGAGGCTGAGGGAGCGGATATGGTCGAGCTGTTCGCGCAGCTCGCCCTCGTCGATCAGATGCGCCAGCTTGATCCGGTGGGTGCGGTTGATCAGGGAAAAGGTGACCTGGGTGTCGGGTTTGTTGCGGAACACCGATTGGCACATCAGGAGCTTGTAGAAATCCGTGTCGATCAGGGATCGGACGATCGGGTCGATCTTCCATTTGTGATTATAGACGCGGGCGGCGATATCGACCATCGGGGCGGCCTTTCATGGCAGGTGGCCCTTGGCGTGGCCGGTGCTGTTGTTAGAGCAAAGAGCGCGGGCGAAAGGCAAGGGCAATGGCGCGAGATTGTGGTCGCGGCAGATGCGGGATCGCGGTAGGGGTGCGGCATGGGAAACTCTGAAATGGAAATATTCCTGGCCGCGGCACCGGGGTTGGAGGAGGCGTTGGCGCGCGAAGCGGGTGGTGCGGGGTTTGCCGCGCCGCGCCCGGTGCCGGGGGGTGTTACGCTGACCGGTGGCTGGCCTGATGTGTGGCGCGCCAATCTGGAATTGCGCGGCGCGGGCCGGGTATTGGTGCGGTTGGGCAGTTTTCGGGCCATGCATCTGGCGCAACTGGACAAACGGGCGCGGAAATTCCCTTGGGGTGACAGCCTGCGCGCCGATATGCCTGTGCGGGTGGAGGTCACCTGCCGCAAGTCGCGGATCTACCATGCGCGCGCGGCGGCAGAGCGGGTGGAGCGGGCCCTGGTCGAGGAACTGGGCGTGACGCTTTCGCCCGAGGCCGGGCTGGTGGTGAAAGTGCGGATCGAGGATGATCTGTGCGTGATCAGCGTCGATGCTTCGGGCGTGGCGCTGCACCGGCGCGGCCATAAGGAATTTATCGGCAAGGCCCCGATGCGGGAAAACCTGGCGGCGCTGTTTCTGGCGCAATGCGGTTTTGATGGCACCGGCCCGGTGGTCGATCCGATGTGTGGTTCTGGCACATTCGTGATCGAGGCGGCCGAGATTGCGGCTGGTCTGCAGCCGGGGCGGTCGCGGCGGTTTGCGTTCGAGGATCTGGCCAGCTTTGACGCCGCTGCCTGGGCCGCGATGAGGCGCGATGTGGTGCCCGCGGGGCCGGTGCGGTTTTACGGCTATGACCGCGATGACGGCGCGATCCGGGGGGCTGTGGGCAATGCCGAGCGGGCCGGCGTGACGGCTGTGACCGCGTTCCGGCGGCAGGCGATCAGCGACCTGACCCCGCCCGAAGGCCGGCCCGGTCTGGTCATGGTGAACCCGCCCTATGGGTCGCGGATCGGCAATCGCAAGCTTTTGTTTTCGCTATATGGCGCGCTGGGCAAGACCCTGAAGGAGCGTTTCGCGGGCTGGCGCATCGGGCTGGTGACCAGCGATGGCGGGCTGGCAAAGGCGACCGGGCTGCCCTGGGGGGTGCCCGGCAGGTCGGTGTCGTTTGGCGGGCTGAAGGTGACTTTGTGGCGCGCCGGGCCGCTTTGATCGGGTTATTTGTGGCGCGCCGGGCCGCGTTGATCGGGTTATATGAGGCGGACGCCCGCATCTGTCATCGCCGCGACTGCCGCCGCAAGCGAGCCGTCGAGATCAATGGCGCGGCAGAGATCCATGCGCAGGGTGGTGCCAAAGCCGAGCCGGGCGGCGTCAAGGGCGGAATAGCTGACGCAGAAATCGGTGGCGAGGCCGGCAAGCGTCAGCTGGTCGATGCCGCGGCTGCGCAGGTAGCCTTCCAGCCCGGTTGGCGTGACATGGTCATTCTCGAAAAACGCCGAATAGCTGTCGATGCCGGGGCGAAAGCCCTTGCGGATGATCAGATCGGCGGCGCTGCTGTTCAGCTCGGGGTGAAGGGCGGCGCCGGGGCTGCTCTGGATGCAGTGATCGGGCCACAGGACCTGCGGGCCATAGGGAAATTCGACCACCGAGAAGGGGGCCGCGCCGGGGTGCTGGCTGGCAAAGCTGGAATGGCCGAACGGGTGCCAGTCCTGGGTCAGGATGATGGCGGAGAAATCCTCCATCGCCGCGTTGATGCCGGGCAGGATGGCATCGCCATCGGCCACCGCCAGCGCGCCGCCGGGGCAGAAATCATTTTGCATGTCGATGACGATCAGGGCGTGGCTGTCGGGCTGCATGGGCGGTGTCCTTGGCTTGTCTGGCGGCGGCTTGTCTGGCGGCGTCTGCTCGGGTTTGGCCCACCCTACGCGCTGGCGCGGCGGGCGCAACCGGGCCATGGCGCTTGATCCGGTCTGTTCGATAGCGATCGCGACCGGCATTCGCGCCCCGGCCGGGGCGCATCCGATGGCCGGGGTCTTGAGGATCGGACGGCACGGGGCTAGGAACCCGGATATGTATCACATTGCCGCCCTTTATCATTTCACCCGGTTCGATGACCCCGCCGCATTGCAGGCCCCGTTGCAGGGGATCTGCGCGCAAAACGCGGTGCGCGGGTCGCTGTTGCTGGCCAGTGAGGGCATCAACGGCACTATCGCGGGGCCGCGCGCCGGGCTGGAGGCGGTGCTGGCCCATATTCGTGCTCTGCCGGGCTGCGAGGATCTGGAATGGAAGGAATCCCAGGCCGATCAGCCGCCCTTTGGCCGTCTGAAGGTGCGCCTGAAGAAAGAGATCGTGACGCTGGGTGTGCCGGGCGTGGACCCGAAGGCGGCGGTCGGCCATTACGTGCGGGCCGCCGATTGGAATGATCTGATTTCGGCCCCCGATGTGGCGGTGATCGACACCCGCAATGATTACGAAGTGGCGATTGGCACATTTAGGGGCGCGGTGGATCCGCAAACAGCGGCGTTCCGCGATTTTCCGGCCTGGTGGCAGGCCAACAAGGACCGGTTTCACAACAAGCGGATCGCGATGTTCTGCACCGGCGGCATCCGCTGCGAGAAATCCACCAACTACCTGTTGTCGCAAGGGGTTGCGGATGTGTTTCACCTGAAGGGCGGGATCTTGCAATATCTGGAAGATGTGCCTGCCGAGGACAGTCTGTGGCAGGGGGAATGCTTTGTTTTTGATGAGCGGGTCTCGGTCGGTCATGGGTTGCGGCAGGGGCCGCATTCGCTGTGTCGGGCCTGCCGCCGGCCGTTGCTGCGGGCGGATCAGGCGCGCCCGGAATATGAGGCCGGGGTGCAGTGCCATCATTGCGCCGATGAGCATAGCGATGCCGACCGGGCCAGATTCCGCGAACGCCAGAAGCAGATCGCATTGGCCCGGGCGCGCGGCGAGAGCCATCTGGCGGGAGGCTAGCCGGTGGCCCCGTTCGGCAATATTCTGGGCGGGGCGGCGTGGCGCAAGGTCTTGCTGTCATTGGCGCTGGGTCTTGGTGCCGGGTATCTGGGTTTTGTGATCGGGATGCCATTGCCCTGGATGCTGGGCGCGATGCTGGGCAATACCGTTGCGGCGCTGGCCCGCGCCCCGGTGCAGGGACCAAACGGGCTGCGGCTGCTGGTGGTGCCGATCATCGGGGTGATGCTGGGATCGGCGGTCAATGCCGAGACCTTTGAGGCGTTGGGCGACTGGACGGTCAGTTTTCTGGTATTGGGGCCGTTTCTGGCGAGCGCGGCGGGCGGCAGTTATCTGATTTATCGCCATTTGGGCGGGTTCGACCCGGTGACCGCGTTTTTCAGCGCCATGCCCGGCGGGCTGAACGAAATGCTGATCCTTGGCGGCGAGGCGGGCGGCAATGAACGGCGCATCGCGTTGGCGCATGCCTCGCGGATCTTGTTGACGATCTCATTCGTGGCGCTGTTTTTCGGGCTGGTTCTGGATGTGCAATCGGGCAGCCAGAATGGCACGAACTGGACCGCCCTTGGCGCGCTGGGCCTGGGTGATTACCTGATCCTGGCCATTTGTGCCGCGCTGGGCGTGCCGCTGGGCCGGGTCTTGCGCCTGCCGGCGGCACCGATGCTGGGGCCGATGATCCTGAGTGCGGCGGCGCATGTCGCGGGCCTGGTCGAGCTGCCGCCGCCGACGGCTTTGGTGATTGGCGCGCAGGTGGTTCTGGGTGCCATCATCGGTTGCCGGTTCATCGGCGCGGCGCTGCGCGAGGTCGGGCGCGACCTGTTTCTGTCGGTGTTTTCCACCGCCGGGATGCTGGCCACCGGCCTGGGCTTTGCCTGGGTCGTTGCCAGCCTGACCGAGACCAGCCTGGCGCAGGCCTTCCTGGCCTATTCCCCCGGCGGGCTGACCGAAATGAGCCTGCTGGCCTTCGCCATGGGTGGCGATATCGCCTATGTCGCGGTCACCCATATCGTGCGGATCGTGATGGTGATCTTTTCGGCACCGCTGTTTTTTCGCTGGATCAACCGGGGCTGAGACCGGATTTGCGGTGGCCCGGCACATGGGTGCCCAGAAGCTGGATCAGCTTGCGATGCGAGGACCGGTGCCGGTTGCGCAGATGGATCGCGGAATAGACCGCCTGCGGAATCACGGGGGCCTTTTTGACATAGGCGAAACGCCCGGTGGCGACCATCGCGGTGGCGGTGTCTTCCAGCACATAGCCGCTGCCGCCGAGCCCGGTCAGCATGGCCGAGACCAGAGAGTTCTGCCCGCAGGCGATCGCGGCGGTGCTGAGACCTGGGTGCAGCGATTTGTGAACCCGTTCAAAGGCGTGGCAGACGGCGGCCAGAACATAGCTGTCACGCGGCACGTCGGACAGGGTTTCGGCCACATCCGAGATCATCCGGAATCGCACTTCGCAGAGGGTTTCGAAATAGAGATCGGGATGCGGTTTGGGGGTGTAGATGACGGCGACATCCAAGGCACCCTGCATCAGATCCCGGCACATCTGGGAGGAGAAATCGGCCTCGATATAGAGCGAGGTATCGGGCAGGAAGGCGCGAAATTCGCGCACCCAATCGCCGATATGGGGGCTGGTCAGATCGCGTTGCAGCCCGACCCGGATCGTGGTGGCGGTGGGGCCGGCATCACGGGTGGCGCGCAGGGCCTCGGACCAGTTCAGACGCAGGGCGCGGGCATGTGGTTCGAACCTTATGCCCTCCAGAGTCAGCGATGTGCCCGCGCGGCTGCGCAGGAAAAGCCGCCGATCAAGGGTCTTTTCCAGCGCCTTGACCCGGCCCGAGACGGTCGATTGCGTGATGCCGAGCCGTTCGGCGGTGCGGTTGAAGCTGTGGGTTTCGCACAGGTCGAGAAAGGTTTCGACAAGTTCGATCTGCATCGCCTGGGGCCTTTCGGGTCGGGATTTGAGTATTTTTGCAAAGAAGAAGCTGGAAGGGGGCGCGTTAACCTTAATGCCTGGTGAAGGGGCTGCTAATCGGAGTTGGCGATTAATAATACCGATTACGGGCGATTGATAGGGCAAAGCGAATGGTTCTAGGCTGTGGGGGGGGGCGATATTTGGGAGGGGTCCATGGCTGAGTTTCCAAGCACTGCGCGCGTTGTCATCATCGGCGGCGGGGTTGTCGGCACCTCGACGCTGTATCATCTGGCCCGCGCGGGCTGGCGCGATTGCGTGTTGCTGGAAAAGAACGAGCTGACGGCGGGATCAACCTGGCACGCGGCGGGCAATGTGCCGAATTTCGCCGCCTCCTGGGCGGTGATGAAATTGCAGCGCTATTCGGCGGCGATGTATCGCAGCCTGGGCGATGATGTCGGGTATCCGATGAATTACCATGTCACCGGGTCGATCCGGCTGGCCCATTCCAGGCAGCGGATGCAGGAATTTGAGCGGGTTGCCGGGATGGGCCGGTATCAGGGTCTGGAGATGGCGCTGTGTTCGCCCGCGGAGTTGCAGGAGCTTCACCCGTTTCTGGAGATCCATGATCTGGAAGGCGGCATGTGGGACCCGCTGGATGGCGATATCGACCCGGCGCAGCTGACCCAGGCCTTGGCCAAGGGGGCGCGCGATGCCGGTGGCCGGATCGAGCGGTTCTGCCCGGCCCTGGGGCTGGAGCGCGATGGCGATGAGTGGATCGTGACGACCGGAAAGGGCGATATCCGCTGCGAATATGTGGTCAATTGCGCCGGTTATTACGCGCAGCGCGTGGGCGAGATGTTTCGGCCCTTTGGCGGGCGCAGGGTGCCGATGGTGGTGATGAGCCATCAGTATTTCCTGACCGAGGAGATCCCGGAACTGGCGGCCTGGGCCAAGGAAGTTGGCCATAAGGTGCCGCTGCTGCGCGATGTCGATAGCTCATATTACATGCGCCAGGACAAGAACGGGCTGAATCTTGGGCCCTATGAGCGCAATTGCAAGGCGCATTGGGTGACGCCGGAGGATCCGATGCCGCAGGATTTCTCATTCCAGCTTTATCCTGACGATCTGGAGCGGCTGGAATGGTATATCGAGGATGCCATGGCGCGGGTGCCGATATTGGGCACGGCAGGGGTGGGCCGCAATATCAACGGCCCGATTCCCTATGCGCCTGACGGGTTGCCGATGATCGGGCCGATGCCGGGGGTGCGCAACGCTTTTGAGGGGCACAGCTTTACCTTTGGCATCGCGCAGGGTGGGGGCGCGGGCAAGGTCCTGTCGGAATGGATCATGCATGGCGAGACCGAGGATGACATGTGGGCCGTCGATCCGCGCCGCTATACCGATTATACCGATCCTGATTATTGCCTGGCCAAGGCGCTGGAGACCTATGGCCATGAATATGCGATGCATTTCCCGCATCATGAATGGCCCGCCGGGCGCGACAAGAAGCTGTCACCGGTCGATGCAAGGGTGCGGGAACTGGGCGGCCAGATGGGGGCCTATAATGGCTGGGAGCGGGCCAATTGGTTTGCCGCCCCCGGCGATGATACCAGCGAGGAGGCGACCCGGACCTGGGACCGCAGCGGCCCATGGCAGGCGCGTATCCGGGGTGAGGTCGAGGCGGTGCGCGACGCGGTCGGGGTGCTGGATCTGCCGGGGTTTTCGCGGTTTTATCTGCAAGGCGCGGGGGCGGCGGAGTTTCTGCGTGGCCGGATTGCCGGTGGATTGCCCAGGGTCGGGCGGATGAACCTGGCCTATTTTCCCGACAGCCGGGGCCGGATCCTGACCGAAATGTCGGTGCTGCGCCATGGCGAGGATGATTTTACCCTGATCACGGCGGCCGCGGCGCAATGGCATGATTTCGAGATCTTGCGCGATGTGCTGCCCGAGGGGTTGAGCCTGACTGATCATACCACTGAATTTTCCACGCTGATCGTCACCGGGCCAAAGGCGCGCGAATTGTTTCAGGGGCTTGAGACGCTGGCCGATCTGAGCGCCCCCTGGTTGTCGATCCAGACGGCCAAGGTGGCGGGCATCGAATGCCTGCTGGCGCGGGTGTCGTTTGCTGGCGAGTTGGGTTGGGAAATCCATGCCGCCAATGCCGATATTCCGGCGCTTTATGATGCGGTTCTGGCGGGTGGGGCGGTGCCTTTTGGCATGTATGCGCTGAATTCGATGCGGCTGGAGAAGGGGTATCGCGCCTGGAAGGGCGATCTGTCGACCGATTATTCGTTGCTGGAAGCCGGGCTGGAGCGGTTCGTGAAGCTGGACAAGCCGCAGGATTTTCCCGGCAAACCGGCGTTGCAAAACGAAAAACAGCGAGGCGTCAGCAAGCGGTTCGTGACGCTGCTGGTCGATGCCGGCGATGCCGATGCGCCTTATATGTCCTGCCTGTGGCATGGCGATGCGGTGGTTGGTGAGACCACTTCGGGCGGCTGGGGCTACCGGGTGGGGGGCTCGATTGCGCTGGGAATGCTGCGCGCCGATCTGGCAGTGCCGGGCACCGAGATCGAGGTGGAGATCTATGGCACGCGCTGTCGCGCCGTGGTGCAGCAGGATCAGCCGCTCTGGGATCCGGCCAATGAAAGGTTGCGGGCATGAGTGCGATCACGCTGCTGGATGGCTCCATCGGGCAGGAGCTGGTCAAACGGGCGGGCGAGCGGCCGACGCCGCTATGGTCGACCACCGTGATGATGGAAAAGCCTGATCTGGTGGCCGAACTGCACCGCGATTATTTCAATGCCGGGGCCAGCGTGGCCACGACCAACAGCTATGCGGTGTTGCGCGACCGGCTGGCGCGGGCCGGGATCGAGGACCAATTCGAGGCATTGCTGGAGGCCGCCATTGCCGGGGCCGTGGCGGCGCGTGACGCGCATGGGCGCGGCCGGGTTGCCGGATCGCTGGGGCCGTTGCAGGCCTCTTACCGGCCCGATCTGTGCCCCGAGCCTGCCGAGGCCGCGCGCGCCTATGGTGAAATTATGCGGCTGATGGGCGACCGGGTGGACCTGCTGCTGATCGAAACCGTGGTCTCGGTGAAACATGCGCTGGGCGCGTTGCAGGGTGTGCGGGATGCCGGAAAACCGGTCTGGCTGGCGGTGTCGACGCAGGATCATGACGGCACCAGGCTGCGATCGGGCGAGGCGCTGGCCGATCTGGCCTCGGTGATTTCCGCCCATGCCCCGGCGGCCATTCTGGTCAATTGCACCCGGCCCGAAGTTGTGGGCGAGGCGCTGGAGATCATCAGGGATTTTGGCCTGCCCTTTGGGGCCTATGCCAATGGGTTTACCGGGATCACGCAAGGTTTTCTGAAAGATGCGCCGACGGTGGACGCGCTGGAAGGACGCGCCGATCTGGGGCCTGCGGAATATGCCGATTTCGTCATGGGCTGGGTCGGGCAGGGGGCCGGTATTGTCGGCGGCTGTTGCGAGATCACGCCCGCCCATATCGCGGAAATTGCCACCCGGCTGGTCGCTGCCGGGCATCGGATTATCTGAGGAACCGGAATGAAACAGATACCCACACAGGCGCGCGCGGTGGTCATCGGTGGCGGTATTTCCGGCTGTTCGGTGGCCTATCATCTGGCGAAGCTGGGCTGGCAGGACGTGGTGCTGCTGGAACGCAAGCAACTGACCTGTGGCACCACATGGCATGCGGCCGGGCTGATCGGGCAATTGCGCGGCAGCCAGAATGCCACGAGATTGGCGAAATATTCGGTCGATCTCTATGTCAGG
>NZ_JBTUJH010000058.1:0-4861 GCF_058343375.1 Alterinioella sp. | reverse complement strand
AACTATCTGGAAAAGCATCTGCGCGACGTGATCGCGATGGTCGAAAAACGCCGCGCGGTGGAACTGCTTGCCATCGGTATCGGCCATGACGTGACGCGCTATTACGACCGCGCCGTGACGATTACCGATGCCGAACAGCTGGCCGGCGCGATGACCGAGCAACTGGCCTCATTGTTCGACAGCAACCCACGCGCCCGGGCGCGGATGATGGGGATCCGGCGGGTCAGCTAGGTGTTTGATCTGCGACCCGTGCAGATATCAATCGGACGGCGCGCAGCGCGCGAAACCGGGCGGCCAATGTCCAGACGCGGGCGGGCCTGGCGGCTTGCGGCGCGGCAGGCCATTCTGCGCGCATAATCACCGGGAGAGGCAGATGTTCCAGAGTTTCGAAGCCACCACCGCCCCCGAACAGGGGCCACCGCGTCTGGCCGCGCTGCGCGTCGGGCTGGCGCAGGCCGGGCTGGACGGCTTTCTGGTGCCCCGCGCCGATGCGCATCAGGGTGAATATGTGGCCGCGCGCGATGAACGGCTGGCCTGGCTGACGGGGTTTACCGGCTCGGCCGGGTTTTGCGCCGTGCTGGCCGATCGCGCGGGGGTCTTTGTTGATGGCCGCTACCGAGTGCAGGTCAAGGAGCAGGTGGCCGATGTCTTTTCGCCGGTCGACTGGCCCGAAACCAAGCTGGAGAATTGGCTGCTTGACGCGTTGCCCAAAGGTGGCGTGGTCGGGTTCGACCCCTGGCTGCATACCTCTGCCGAAATCACCGGGATGGAGAAGAAACTGACCCCGGCGCAGATCATCCTGCGCCCTGTCGCCAATATGGTTGATGCGATCTGGGCCGATCAGCCGGCACCGCCTGCGGCCCCGGCCTACGCCTATCCGACAGAGATTGCAGGCAAGACATCGCATGAGAAACGCGCCGAGATTGCGCGCGCCCTGCAAGAGGCCGGGCAATCGGCGGCGGTTCTGACCCTGCCCGACAGCATCGCATGGCTGTTGAACATCCGCGGCGGGGATCTGCCGCATCTTCCGGTTACGCAGGCCTTTGCCATCCTGCATGCCGATGCCCGTGTCAGCCTGTTCAGTGACCCCGCGAAATTTGCAGCCCTTGGCCCCGACCTAAATATCGACCTGCAGCCCTGGGCCGCGTTCGAGCCCGCCTTGCAGGCGCTGAGCGGCCCGGTCCGGGTTGACCCCGCCACCGCGCCGCATCAGGTGCGCCTGCTGCTGGAGGCGGCCGGCATTGCCATCGCCAAGGGCGATGATCCCTGCATCCTGCCCAAAGCCTGCAAGACCGAGGCCGAGATTGCGGCCACCCGCACCGCCCATATCCGCGATGGGGTGGCCATGGCCCGGTTTCTGCACTGGTTCGATGAGACCGCGCCCGGCGGCGGATTGACCGAGATCGACTGCGCCCGCAAGCTGGAGGGGTTGCGCGCTGATACCGGCGCGCTTTGCGATATCTCCTTCGATACCATCTCTGCGGCGGGCCCGCATGCCGCCTTGCCGCATTACCGCGTCTCCACCGCCTCGAACGCGGCTATTCTTCCCGGTCAGGTCTATCTGGTCGATAGCGGCGGGCAATATCGCGATGGCACCACCGATATCACCCGCACGCTGGCGGTCGGCGATGTGGATGCAGAGATCAAATCGGCCTTTACCCAGGTTCTGCAAGGGGTCATTGCGATCCACCGGCTGCGGTTTCCCAAGGGGCTTGCCGGGCAGCATCTCGATGCTTTCGCGCGCGCGCCCCTATGGGCGGCGGGTCGCGATTTCGATCACGGCACCGGCCATGGCGTGGGCGTGTTTCTCAGCGTGCATGAAGGCCCGCAGCGGATCTCGCGGATCTCGGATGTCGCCTTGCGGCCCGGTATGATCGTGTCGAATGAACCGGGATATTACCGCGAAGGTGCCTTCGGCATCCGTATCGAAAATCTCGTGGTGGTGCGCCCGGCCCCGGCCCTGCCCGGCGGCGACGGGCGCGCCATGCTGGAATTTGAAAACCTGACCTGGGCCCCGATCGACCGGCATCTGATCGCGCTTGCGGCACTTAACCCGGTTGAACGGGCCTGGATTGACGCATATCACGCACAGGTCGCCGCAAAAATCGGCCCGGAACTGCCACAAGATACCGCAATCTGGCTGAAACGCGCGACAGCGCCGCTTTGACATCTGTCTGTCCTGGCCCCCTGTGGCATTCGGGCTATCATTTCAAACCGCACGCGATCGAGGGAGCAAGAAAGATGACAAGCCATATCACCATACGCAAGGCCACCGGAACCTGGGTGGTGCGGGCCGGCGGCGCTGTTCTGGGCGAAACCTCCAATGCGCTGGAGCTGAGCGAAGGCGACCGCCCGTCGGTTCTCTATTTCCCGCGCGCCGATATCGGCATGGCGTTTCTGGATGCCAGCGAAACGACCAGCCATTGCCCGCACAAGGGCGATGCCAGTTATTTCTCGATCGTCACCAAAAGCGAAGTGCTGAAAGATGCGGCATGGAGCTATGAAACCCCGGTGGCCGAGATGGCCAGGATCGCCGGGCATCTGGCGTTTTTTGCCAGCGACAAGGTCGCCGTCGAAAAGCTGTAGCCGCCCAAGGGGCGGCACCCCGGGGTCAGGCCCTGTCGGGGGCGCTCAGCATCAGAATTGTCCGGTCTCGCGCAGCCGACTGGCAGCCCCCCGCGGGCTCATTCGCAGGGGCTTGGAAGGTTGTCAGTAGCTGCAGAGATACGCAAAGGGCGATTTGGGCGTGACGCAAAACGGGCATCGCAGGATCCTTCAAATCGGTCCAATCAATGCCCGATGCCAGGGTCAGGGCCCAATGCGAAACGGCGTCAACTATGTTCCTCGGCAGCGGTTGCGGCCAGCGCCTGATTATAGGCCTTGAGCGCATCGACATGAAAAAGCGCGCCCTCCAATGCGGGCGGTCCGTCACCGGGGGCCAGGGTCACCACCGGCACAAAATCCAGACCGGTGCGTTCAAAAACCGGCATCGCGCGTTCCAGCGTTGCGTGCAGATCCAGATAGACCCCCTGCTCGATCAGGGTCAGCAGCGCCTCTTGCGGGGCGGCGGCATCATCGGTCATCGGGCGCATGACATTGCCGACCCGGAACATCGCCAGCAGATAAGCCTGCGGACCCGCCGCCAGATGGATATTGCGCCGCTCCAGCTGAGTCAGGAAAAACGAGCGGTCAACCATGCGGCTGGCCAGCGCGGTCGACAGCGAAACCGAGACCATCACCGCCAGCCCGGTCTGCCAATCCCCGGTCAGCTCGAACACGATCAATGTGGTCGATATCGGCGCACCAAGCACAGCCGCCGCCACCGCCCCCATGCCCGCCAGCGCATAAAGCGTTTCCGAGCCCGACACATTGGGAAAGATGCTCGTCGCGATCATGCCAAAAGCCAGCCCGGTCAGCGCGCCCACCATCAATGAGGGCGAAAACACACCGCCGCCCATGCGCCCGGCGAAGGTGATGGCCACCGCAATGACCTTGAGGATGACAAAGATGATCGCCTCATGCAGCAGCAACCGCCCCGTCAGGGCCGCCGATGTGGTCTCGTATCCGACCCCGATGATATGGGGATAAAAGATGGCAATACCGCCAAGCAGCACGCCCGCAATGGCCGGGCGCAGCCAACGCGGAATGCGCGCTTTGCGCTGGATTACATTGCCGATATCCTCGGCCCAGAAATTCGCCCGCATGAAAACCGCTGCAATCAGCCCGGCCAAAAGGCCCAGGATCAGAAAAGCGGGCAGTTCGACATAGAATTGCAGGGCCCCGTCACTGCCGAGGCTGAACTCGGTCACATCGCCAAATTCCAGCCGGCTGATCACCGTGCCAGCGACAGATGCAATCACGATCGGGGCAAAGGCATGCACCGCGAAATGGCGCAGCACCACCTCCAGCGCGAACAGCGCCCCGGCAATGGGCGCGTTGAACGAGGCCGAAACCGCGGCGGCCACGGCACAGCCCAACAGATCGCGCCCGGTGATGCCATCGGCGCGGATCTTGTCGGACACATAGGAGGAGATGACGGCGGCCAGATGCACAACCGGACCCTCGCGGCCGGTCGATCCGCCCGAACTCAGCGTGATCAGCGAGGCGAATGCCGAGGCAAGCCCTTCGCGCTTTTCGACCCGGCCATCGGCCAGCGCCGCGCCTTCGATCACGTCCGCTACGCTGCGCACCCGGCCATCGGGCGTGAACCAATGCAGCACCAGCCCCACGACCAGACCGCCGATCACCGGCAGCATCCAGATCCAGTACCAGGGCAGCGCCTCGGCAAAGCTGTGCAGCATCCTGGTGTCATCGACCCCGTAAAGACTGCTCTGCAACCAGTTGATTGCGCGCCTAAACAGCAGCGCCGCAAACCCGGCGGCGATGCCCACCAACAGGGCGATGAACCAAAATGTGACCTGCCCCGGCCCCTTGTCGCGCAACACATCCCAACTGCGCATTGCCCCGGTCCGGGCGTCGCCCATCAGATCAGCCAGCAAGGATCGGCTTTTCGGGAACATCGGCCTGGTTCGTCCTTTTTCATGGCCCTGGCGGCAAAGCGGTGTTGCGCGCGCCTTGATCTGCTCTACGCTCTTTCGGCCTGCATGAACATCATCACGGCGCGAAAAACACTGTCGCCACGCTGTCTTACCGGGCACCAAGGCCCGCACCATGCGCCAATCAAAGTATCGAGCGGCCGCGCATGCGGCCTCAATTTGGTTAGGGTCAGGACCCATTAATCCTGCGCCACTGGCGCTGATTTGCCAAAATATCAGTGGTTTGGCGTGCGCCGCCCATGGTGGCTCCATTTGCAAGCGCGCCGAGACGCTGAGATGAAGGCAAATCAGCGTCCCTTGGATTT